>JAKJCY010000075.1:13501-20502 GCA_022706235.1 Candidatus Hydrogenedentota bacterium
CACGCAGCTCACACACGCACCGTTCGCCCTGTGCCAGTTCATCCACAATATACAGACGGGTGGGATGGGCAAGGGCCTTGATGATTTTAGCCCTGGCCTCGAACAAGGCCAATTTTTTAGCGTCCATGGGTGTCTCCTGTATCTTTGGCTATTTGGTATTATAACCAAATAAAAGAGGCAAATACAATACGGCGATCTTCATTCTTGTACTGTAATGGATGTAGATCAACGCAGCACTTACCACAATAGCCGACGGTCTCGTGGGATGCCTTGAGGGCATCGTATTGTTTATGAAGCCGTTGCATTGTAGAATAAGGCCCGTGTTGTGTTATCCGGTGTCAACGCAGTAAAGGAACAGATTGTATCCAACAATCCGGTAGTGCCGGTAGAAGTGTGAATCAGACGGCCCGTGGCGGGTCGCCGGAAAGGAGAGATAAAATAGGATGCGTTTATCCTTGGTGTTGTTCATGACAGTGGCGGCGATAACTTTATTTCCGGGATGCGGTACGGCGGAAGGCGAATTGTTTTCCCTTGAGCAGGGTGTGGATGTGCAGGTCGGCGGTACCACCTGGCTGCGCACCTTGATTACGGCTTTTGATTCCGAAAATCCCGAACCGCATTACAAAGTCTATACCCATCTTTACGACAGCGAGGGGGTGTTGCCCATTACCAAGGGGCCGGGCGGCAAATATCCCCATCATCGCGGATTGTTTATCGGTTGGCGAGAGACCCGTGTCGGGAACCGCGCACTGGATAGCTGGTCCCGTGCCGGTTCGGATACCAAAGCGTTCGCGTGCCAACAATGGGATGCCTGGAAAGAATTGGCCTCCAATGCGGAGGGCGCGCGCCAGACCGCGCTTATCCACTGGTTTGTGGAAGGGGAACCGCCGTTTATGGAAGAGGAGCGGACGCTTCGGGCGTTTTGTCCGGGCGAAGGTCTGCGCGCCGTGGATTTTACGTCCACGCTGAAATCGCTCGGAGGAACGATCCTGCTGCGGGGAGACCCCCAACATGCGGGTATGCACGTCCGCATGGCCCAGGAAGTTGCGGAAAATGAATTGGAAACCCACTACGTCCTGCCGGAAAATGCGCGTGTCGCAGGTGAGGACGTTGTGGAAGGGGCCTGGTGGGTGTGCGCCAGCATGCCGGTTCGCGGCCGTCGCTACTGGGTATTGCATATGACTTCGCCCGGCTTGCCTTCGGGTATTCCTCTGTACAGTATCCGCAAATATGGACGCTTTGGCGCGTTTTTCGAGTCACAAGTGGAGGAAGACAAACCCCTGGTAGCGGCGTTCCGTATTATTTGGACCGATACGCCGCTGGACATGGCCCGATGTGAGGAACTCTATCAAAACTTCGCGGCGTCCACGGGTCCGGAGGCGCCATGATTCTAGGTGTACTCAGTGATACGCATGGTAATCTTCCGATGATGCACTATGCCGCCGATATCTTGACCATAAAACTGGGCGCGACGCATTTGATTCATCTCGGCGACGATTGGGAGGATGTGGAGGACTTGGACAGTCGGGGCTATTTCGTGAGCGGCGTGCCGGGTTTGTGGTGCGATGCCTACCGGGACCCGCATATCCCCCGGGTGCGCCTGGACGTATTCGACGGGTTGGCCGTCGCTTATGCCCATGACAAAAAGGAACTCCAGTCAATAAGCGGCCGGGTCGACCTGTTGCTGAGCGGTCATACCCACCAATCGGTAGTTGACGAGGTGGGCGGGGTTCCCCATATGAATCCGGGCCATCTAAGCCGCCCGCGCGGCCGGGGGCAGGAGGCAACGTTTGGACGGGTTGCAATTACGGAGGACCGGTTTATCTTGTCGATTTACGGACTTGACGGGGAGGGACACGTGTCCCGTACGTTTCTCAGAGACAAATCAAAAAAAGGAGTTGTATGATGGACTGTTCACCGCAGGGAAATGAATCTGTTTTCCAGGGCCGCGATTCGGACCTGCAGCAACGCGCCAGCCAGGTGCGGGAAAGCCGGAAAACACACGGGCTTGACGGGTTGACGGGCGACCTGGCCTTTATTATCCTCCACACGGAAATTGAAAACCAACAGGCCGCCGTCGAAGAATTGCTTCGGTATACGGGCTATGAACTGGAGGATGCCTTCGAATCCGAAGATGAGCGCACCTGTGTCCTTAAATGCCCGGACTCCGCGGATGTGCTGGTCAGGTGCAGGTTGAAGGGTGATAACCCGTTTCTGGCGATAAACCGTTTTCCCAAGTCCGCCCATGTGCCCAATACACGCCTGGAGACGCTGGTGTTTACCTGTGAGGACGTGCAGCGGTATTGGGAGATACAGCGAGGGCGCGGTATCGCTTTTCTTACGAAAGGGCCTCTGGACCTCGGATCCTATTCATTCATTCAGACGACCGCGTCCATATACACAGGCAATTCTGTAGGTTTTGTGCAGTGGCATGATAAGGCGGGCGGGTACAGGAACGGGCGCTGCCGCACGCTTGACTGGAAGTTTGAGACCGGGCCAACGCCCTGGAAAAAGAAGATTGGAACCCTGGACCATATCGCGACCCGGGTAAAGGCGGAACACCGGGACCCCGCCATATTGGAGTTCATGAATCTGTCCAGTTACGACTTTGAATTCGCCATTTATGTTCCTGACCTGAACTCCATCACCAATGTCGCCCGCCTCGTGCGGGCGAGGTTTGCCCAGGTATTTACCTCGGGCATAGCCATCAACTCCTCCGGGGCAGGCACGGGGCCCACGGAAATGTTTGTGAAAAATTACGGGGCCCGCGTCCACCACATGGCTTTTCTGACGGATGATATTACCGCGGTGGATGCCGCCCTGCGGCAATCGGGCCTGGGTTTTCTTTCCGATCTTGTGGGCAGTGAGGCCGAAGGGCTCAGGCAATCCTTTTCCGCTCCCTCGCCAAACACCTTGCTGGTTAATGAATATATCTGCCGGTATGGTGACTTCAAGGGATTTTTTACCCGGCAGAATGTGACACAGCTTACGCTTGCCACGGGAAAACAGTGATTTCCTGTGGGTCATGATGTGTTGGTATAGTATCCGGGATAGGGCGCGATGGAAAAGTATGCGACCGACGGATGCGGTACAACGGACCCGGAGAAAAACGGCTATGCCAATCAAGAGACGGTAAGTGCCGGGAGTACGTCGGCGGGTTACGCAACACCTTTGGGCTCGTTGTGCCGCGTGTTGCAGTTCCATCCCTTCACGGTTCGGAATAAAATTGTAATCGCAGATGTCCCTGAACATGGAAATGTTTTGTGGCATGTCCGCTGTGATGTTGGAAATATGTTAGCCGAAGCGGCGCACAATCCCGCTTCCTTGGACGGATGTGGTCAACTTTGTCAGCGGCGGCAGCGTTTAAACAACGCCTTTTGCAGGCAAGTTGCCCGGCCTGGTCGCGTCGCTGTGTCCTTATAGGCCGGAACGGAGCGGTGGTGGTTGTCGATGTTTTTTTTAAAGGGAAACGATGGTTTATAGACCGAAAATATTCCTGTGGATGCTGTTTGTGGTTCTGGCCTGCGGGGCGGGTCAAGGGCAACAGGACGGCTCGGTGGACTATAATAATCGGGGCGTGGAGGCGTTTAAGGCGGGAAACTTTCCCCTGGCCATCGAGCTGTTGGAGCAGGCGTACGCGTTGGCGCCCGAAAGCGGTCTCGTACGGGGCAACCTGTGCAATGCTTTTCAGGGCCAGGCCAACGAATTAATCGTCAGAAAAGACTATCGTTCCGCGTTACCCTACCTTGAGAGAGCGATTAAGGTCGATCCTGAAAATGCTTCTCCCCGGGTGCAACTCGGTTCCTGTTATCTGAATCTGGCGGAGGTAAATGCCGCTATTGTGCAGCTGGAGGCGGCCATTGATCTCACACCGGGCGAATTGAACGCCCATGAGCTGCTGGGACAGGCCTACTATATGGACAATGACCTGTCCTCCGCCCGGGAGCAATGGGACTATGTACTGGAAATGGACCCGCAACGGACGGAATTGAAGAAACGATATGACAAGGCGTTTCGGGAAGAATCGGTGGAATATGATTTCAACCAGTGGAAGTCCAGGCATTTCAGAATCAGCTATCCTCCGAATATTCCGGCCGCGCTGCGCTCTACCGTTTCGTCTATTCTCGACCGGGCGTATATCGACATCGGCCGCGCGTTGGGCGGGGTTTTCCCGCCGCCGCCGATTCATGTCATCCTGTATACGGCGGAACAATTTACCGAAGCGACCCGGTTGGAACAGCATATCGGCGCGGTGTATGACGGGAAGATCCGGACACCTCTCACCGATGCTGGCGGCGTGTGGCTGCCGCAGGAGGAATTGGAGCGCAGGCTTGTTCATGAATATGCACATGTGGTGGCCCGCAGTATTGCGGGAGACAACATGCCTTGGTGGGTGAATGAAGGGCTGGCGGAAACACTGTCAAAATCCCTGTCTGACACCGAGAAAACCCGGCTGGGGCAGGCTTATGGCCGGAGCGAGGTATATTCACTGGCGCAATTGGAAAGCAATCAGGTGGCGTCCTTCAATCCCGAGGCGTTGCGTCTGGCCTATTTACAGTCCCATGCCTCCATTGATTTCTTATGGCGGCGCTTTGGACATTCCAAAATGATGAGTTTTCTCCGGGCCCTCCGCTCGGGGACAAGCGGCGAAGCGGCCCTCCAATCCGTCTATCGGCGTAACTATGCCCGCCTGGAACAGGATGTGGCAGTGTCCTGTAATTAGCCTGTCCCGCCTGCAAAGCTACGGCTGATGGCGCACCCACGCCGGGGAAACCCGCGATATACCAATTTTCAACGGAGGTGGTGCCGTTGGTGTCGGCAGCGACAACACGGCAAACGGATTCTTTATGGCGAATCAAGTTCCGGTGCGGATGAAATGGTTTCCAGGGCCTTGACGCCCTCGGCGTCTACAAGAAGGAAACGCATCTTGCCTTCCACGGCCGCAGGGGTCATGATATGACGGGTGTTGCCCCAGGGAATACCATCTCCTTCTCCGGGCTCGCGGTGATAGTGCCCATACACGAGATAGTCAAGAGGGTCATCCACAAAAAGAGACAGCTGGACACGCATGCCCATGCTGACGTCATAGCGATGGGTGAATCCGATGCTCCAGCGCGACGCGCGTAATTGTCTTCGGTAAAGATGCAGCAGCCCGTTCTGAACGCCCATTTCATCCGCAATAAGGAAATCCTTGGTGTCAAAGGCGAGATAACCGTCACTGCCGAACGTGAAGGTATAGGTTGACGGGCCAAAGAATGCCTCGTAATGATTGTCCTTACGGTCATGATTACCCGCGACGACATAGGTGGGCGCGCTGCACCTGTCCAATAGTTCCAGGAAAGAGGCAAACTGGGCCGGCTCCCCCTGGTCCGTCACATCACCTGTTATCAGGGCAAATGCGGCATCAGCGGTATTTACCGTTTCGATTGCCTCTCGGACGGTCCCTGAATCCGGGTCCGCGCCGGGACTGCGGCCGATGTGCAGGTCGGTGATGTGCGCCACCCGGTAGTTTTCCGGAAACGCTTCGAGCACATACACGGAGCGGATATTGGTATCCCCACCGCCTTCCGTTTCGGCATGCAACGCATGAGCGCCGGGCGACAGGGGGGCGATTGCATGGCACAGGCCGTGTTTGAGTCCGCCCGGAAGAGGGGACCACGCCACTTCCAGGTCCGTCGTGCCCCCCGCTCCGGAGAGCGTGAGGTGCGCTTCCTCTTTCAGTATCACTTCAAAGGTGCCCACCGGCGTTATCATGATGGGACGGCCGTTGTGCGGATACCGAATGAGTCCCAAGGTGCCATCCGCTTCGCGGGCCGCACAGTGGCAGGTAATTCCGACAGTTACCACGAGAAGTGAAAGAATACCCGGGGCATGCTTCATAGGGACTACTCCTGCCTGTGTTTGGAAACAGGCTGCCAGGTGGGGGACAAGGCGGGGAACGGGCCGAACGTCAATTGTCTCAGGTCGCTGCCGTCGGGCCGAATAACGAATAGTTGGGGTGTGCCGCTCATGTCGGATACAAACACCATCCATTCACCATCCGGCGACCAGTCGGGCGACCAACAGTTGTAGGCATTGCCAACATGGACGGGGAGCACGTTTCCTGTGCTTACGAGGACGCGATATATACCTTGCCGGCCTCCCCGGAAGGACTCAAAGGCGAGCCAGGAATCATCGGGTGACCATACCGGATTCCAGTCCGCAGCCGGATGATTGCTGACATTGGTGATTCCCCGTCGCCCCAGCACAAACAATTCACGGTCCCCGCCGTCGTTTGATTCATAGGCAATTTGACGGGCATCGTGGTCCGGATTCACGTTATATTCTATGTGCCTTTGATTGTCCGGCTCCAAAAACGATAACACCGGCGTTGCAAGTGAAGGCGTTGTGATGAACAAATCCGTATACATCTTGGGTGGCGTGCCGATGAGGCCCACCGACACCAAGAGCCCATGTGCTTCCGCCTCCTTCCGGAGGTCCAAAAGAGCGATGGATGCGTGCTCATCCTCGGATTCGGGGTCCAGCGCCTTCATCAGCTCCATGCCGGGCAGCCATGCAACGGATAGAATACCGCGCTGTTCGCCGCCCCAAAAAGTTTCTTCGCCGCGCTCAAAGGAATAAACGGTTATGCAGGACAACGGCGAGGTGTCATCCCGTGACGTATAAACCAGGCTTGCGCTGTCAGGGGACCATCGAGGCCTGTAATTCCACGAAAAATGATGTGCCACTGCCTGGTCGGCAGGTTCCTCAGGCCGGATGATTCGGATCCCGGTACCCTCGGGTTGTTTGGTTTGATAAGCGATACTGCGACCATCGGGCGACCATTGGGGATAGGCATCACAATCCCCCCGACCGGGCGCTGTCGTTTCGCCGGTATCAAGGCTGAATACCGTCAGTTGATACGATGCTTGGGAGGGCCCTGTGATATAGGCAATGGAACCGTCTTGTCCAAAAAGAATACAAGAAACAGACAGCATGATGCTTAGTAACACGTATATAAA
>JAKJCY010000076.1:0-8423 GCA_022706235.1 Candidatus Hydrogenedentota bacterium
CGCAAAAAAGCCGCGCCGTGTTCCAGCCGTCTTCCCTGGAAGGGTGTCGCGGGAATATGACAGGATAAATGTCCCTCTCGGTCAAGAAGCAGATAACCGGCGCCTATGCCACCCAAAGGTAATATCTGGTTCTCCACAATACTGTCTTCTTTCTAAGCCACCGTCATGCGGCGTCGTCCTAAAAGGCATTGTAACGCCATCCGCGAATATGGGGCTGAAACATCACGCCGCCGTCGGGGCCTCCTGCTTGGGCAAGGCCTGTAATGACGACACAAGTCCCCTGACTGGATCAGAAACGCCCGCCTTTCATAACGGCCATATAGTCGTTTGTTGTATTAATGGCTATCAGGTCCAGGAATGCGTCTTGATCCAAATTGGCCACCAGCACGTTCGAAAGGCCGGGTTGGACAATAAAATTATTAGGATTTTCAAAAGTCATATCCCCCCGGCTAAAGCGCAGGATTATACTTCCCACATTCAACGCGCACACCAGATCCCCTTTCCCATCCTTATTGACATCGGGAAGTGTTACCGCCACGGGATCTTCCCCGATAAATAGTTTGGAACCCGCGGAAAAATTATTGTTGCTGACGCCTTGGAGCAGGTACAAATTATTGCCTGCCGTATGCACGGTAACGACATCAGGACGGCCCTCGCCTGTCAGGTCGCCCGTTTCCATGGCACGTGGCCCCCCGCCGGTACTGACCCGTGTGTGTGAGGCTTCATCAAAAGAGCCGTCCCCCATGCCGAACCATCGCACCACCCGGGGCTCGGCCCCGTCGGTGGAAACATCCGGATCGTTAGTGCTGACAAACAACAGGTCCAGCTTGCCATCCCGGTTCACGTCTTCAAGGTGAACATCCAGCGGGAAATTATCCACCCCTGTCACGACCGGGGTTCCGAACCGGCCGTCACCGTTATTCAGCAGCACGCTCACAGAATCGCGCTTGGAGTTTCCGGTCACGATGTCCAGATGACTGTCGTTATTAATATCGCCCAGGGCAATGGATTGTACTTCCGGCAACGGCCCCTGATTCTCGGCAAAAAGATTAAACACGCCCGGCGGCTGAAAAAGGCCATTGCCAATGCCGGAAAATACCCGGATTGCATATTGCCCGGTCATGGCTACTACGAGATCCTGCTTGCCATCCCCGTTCAGTTCTCCCGCTGCCAGGGCAAGCGGAAGGGCCGTCAGGGTAATCTTGCTCAGCGCTTTGAATACACCCTGGCCATCATTGCCCATAACGGAGATGGTGTTATCGCCCCGGTTGATGACCGCAATATCCAAGGCACCGTCCCCGTTAAAATCAGCAAGGACCGCAGCCTTGGGCCGGTCGCCCAGGTCATAGCGACGCTCAGACTCAAAAGTACCGTCACCGCGGTTAAATGCGAGGGACACCGTATTCCTCGCCAGGTCGGCCGTACAGATGTCGGGGGCGCCGTCTCCGTTCATGTCCGCCAGGGAAAGGCTCATGGCGCCCCACCCGGCGCCATACACCGCCAGGTCTTTGAAACCGTCTGTATTGTCGCCCCGAACCGTGCAAAACACCCCGGCGGATTTCCGGTCTTCCCCGACTTTGTCAAAAAGCAGCACCGCAATGTCCGGGACGGTATCCCCCGTAAAATCCCCCGCCGCGATTCGGGAGACCGGGCTCGGAAAGGATAAGCGTGTCTCCATGCTGTACCCTCCCCCTTCCATGCCGTAGAGGATGGAAAGGTCATTCGACTTCAAATTGCTCACAAGAAAATCGAGCCGGGTGTCCAAATTCAAATCGACAGCCACAAGGGTACGCGGTCCCGCACCACACGGCAGCACGGCTTGCTCTTCATATTGAACCCCGTTGTAGCGCAGCAAGTGCAGGGCGTTGCCCGCAGAGTCCACCACCACGATTTCCGCGGGCGCATCCTCAGTCAGTTGACCCGCCCATAGTCCGGACGGTTGGAAAGAAAGCGGAATTTCCTGTGGCTCTAAAAAAGCGCCCTCTCCTTCGCCTTTCAGCAAGGTCAGGGTGCTGTTGCCGCTGTCGGACGTAAGCAGGTCCACAATGCCATCGCCGTCTATATCCGCATCAATAATTTCACCCGGCAGGGAGCCTTCCGGCAGGGCCAGACCCGTGGCCTCGCTGAACGTTCCGTCCCCGTTTCCAAACAACAAGGTAACCCAGTCCAGCGATTCATTGGCCACAGCGATGTCCAGCATGCCATCCCCGTCAATATCAGTCAGAACCCCATCGCGCGGCGTGGCGCCGACAGCATACATTTCAGGAGGCGCATACCCCCCGCTCTTCGCCAATGCCACGGAAGCGGTCTCCCCCTGCCAATCCAGGGTTACGATATCATTCAAGCTGTCCTGGTTAATATCGCCAATCAACACCCGGTAGGGAAGTTCCCCCGTGGAATAGGTCAGGCGCCCTTCGAAAGCACGTTTTACCGGGTTTGCGATTTCACTGACATTGACTTCATCATACAGGTCGCATCCGGCGATAAAACCGCATAGCGAAACGACAAGAATCCGGACGGAGACCGACAACACGATTTGCCCGCCCCGGCCCATTAACCGTACATGCTTCATAAGCCCGTGGTCCTTTAACAAAGACGCGGTAAATCTTCTTTCTTGCAAGGCAACCGCGTACTTCAGTGTATCAGAGGCGCATGCCGGAATTATAATAGGCTGCATCAGGGCCTGAATGACAACGATCCATTGCAAGGGTTATGCCACCGGACCGGGACGCGCCCGGAATACGGGTTTCGAAAAGGGGCGTCTTCAGGGTAACAGTGTCATTCCTGTGATATTGCGGCACGGGAAGTTACTATTCTGAAAAGCACATGAATGCAAGACAGGCCCAAAATAAACGGGCCACCACCTTTTCGGACCATCGGAAAAGCCAGGAAAGGCACAACGGGATTTGATTATCCCGCGATCGCTTTCAATGCGGCGTCATAATCCGGTTCCTGGGCGATTTCGGGAACCAGCTGGGCGTGGACAACCGTGTTGCCGGCGTCAATTACAACCACCGCACGCGCAAAGAGACCGGCCAGGGGGCCGTCGGTGATGGTGACGCCGTACGCAGCGCCAAACTCCGGGTTTCGGAATGCGGAAAGGCTTATCACATTGTCCAACCCTTCCGCGCCGCAGAAACGCCCGAACGCAAAAGGGAGGTCCATGGAAATACAAAGAACCTTCGTATCCTTTAGTGCGCTCGCTTCTTCGTTAAACCGCCGCATGGCTGCGGCGCAGACGGGCGTATCCACGCTGGGAAATATGTTGAGAACCACCGCGCCGCCGGTCGGATATTCAAAGTCACCCAGGTCCTTGCCGGTCGCCTTGAACGCGGGCGCTTTCGTTCCTGTCTTAGGCAATTCACCACAGGTGGTAAACGGGTTGCCGTGCAACGTGATTTTTGCCATGAATCGTCATCCTCCGTGAGTTACATTTACACGTTAATCCTACACACTAAACTTCCAGGGCACTGCCATCCCTTTTTCAAAACGCTGTCTTTTGAAGCATACCCTCCCCTCATACGGCTGACCAGTGACACGCAGAACCTGCAAAAACCGCCGTTGCATTCTCCGGCTCCCACAGGTCTGCGCGCGCGGTTTACTTTTAAACACCCCTGCTGCATTTCCTATTCCTTGACCGTCCGTTTTTTCATTCACTCAGAGCGTTCCAGTTCCGCGAAAAAAGCGTTACCAGCGTGTCAGCGGATGAGAACGCTCCTTGAGCGGCATGTCCACGCGGCCGCCGTGCAGGGGGGCTTCCCATATGGCCTGTATCATTTCCGTCGCATAGAGACCGTCCAACAGGCTTACCGCAGGCCGCCGGTCCTGTTCGACGGCCTTGATAAGGTCATCAACAATAGGGGCGTAATGAGCGACCTGTTCTGGTTTCCTGGAGGATGCCCCGGGAAGGCCCGGCAATGGCTTCCACTGGACATCCTTGGCGACAGGAGACCAGGAAGGGTCTTCTATGTAAGCGGTCATGGGATACGTATCCATTCGGATGGTCGCCATGCCCCGGCTGCCGTAAATGTTCATTCCATAACGTCCCGAATCGGTTTCCGGGTTCTTCATGGAAGCGAAATACGCCGGTATGCCGCTCTTAAATCCAAACGTAGCATACAGGGTATCTCCCACAATCGGGCCAAGGGATTCGGTCGCTTCCCGGATGTCATCACGGCCGGCCGGATGACCCTCTGTCAGAATGGTCGATGCGCACCAGGAGGGCCGCCCAAGAAAATAAATCAACGCGTCAAAGAGATGCACCCCCAGTACAATCAGGTCTTCACCGCCGGCGCGCCGATCTTCCTTGCCCCGTGCACGCACTTCCAGCACCTCTCCGATGATGCCCTCCTCGAAAATCAGCCGTTTCGCCAGCGCCATTTCCGGTGAGGCGCGGAAGTTAAACGCTATGGCCCATTTCAGGTGGCGGGCTTCCATGGCCGCGTGGACTTCATCGGCGGCGGCCAGGTCGGGGGTCAACGGTTTTTCAAGCATGCCATGGGCGCCTGCCTCCGCACAGGCCATGAGATAGTCCCGGTGGTTGACAGTCCACCGGGGACCGATGGCGACCAGGTCCGGACGCTCCTTATCGAGCATGTCCCGGTAATCCGCGTACGTCCGCTGGGCACCCGATTCCCAAGCATGGCGGGCGCGCCCGGCTTCATCCGGATCCGACAGGCCGACAATCTCCACATCATCGCGCAGCGCCCAGACCAGGTGCAAGCTGTGCCCGTAGCCGCCTTGTTTTGAATCACCGATAATGCACGCCCGGTAGCGCCGGGAAGGGCCGGCCTCGGAAACACCTTCCCGTCCAAAGGCTGCCGTCGCCGCGGCAGCGGCCGTACCGGCCAGAAAACCTCGCCTGTTCATAACCGCTTCCTTATTCTGATGCTGAAACAACACCCGGCAGCAGCAAGACTCCATCGTTCCATGGGAAAGCGGCCGCCTCCTTAACAAACAGTGCCCGGAACTCATTTTTTTCTACAGGGTATCCAGTTTGAACTTTTCCCCCAGATAAATTTTCCGCACTACCGGGTCATCGGCAATATCAGCGGGAGCCCCGGAAGCCAACACCGCACCCTCATTGATAATATAGGCGAAGTCGGTAATGGCAAGCGTATCACGGACATTATGGTCGGTAATCAGAACCCCAATTCCCTTTTCGCGAAGGCCGGCAACGATCTGTTGCAGGTCCGCGACGGCAATAGGATCAATACCCGCAAAAGGCTCATCCAGTAGAAACACCCGGGGTTCAATCGCCAGGGCCCGCGCAATTTCCGTGCGCCGGCGCTCACCTCCCGATAACGTATAGGCGAGGCTGCTCGCCAAATGGGTGATGTTCAGGTCCTCCAGCACGCCATCAATACGCCGGTTACGTTCCGCCCGGTTCAGGGACTGGTATTCCAGGATGGCCTGTAGATTTTGGCGCACCGTAAGATGTTGAAAGACGGAGGGTTCCTGGGGCAGATAGGCGATGCCCGCGCGGGCGCGACGAAACATCGGCATGGGGGTGATATCCATATCCTGAAACAGGATATGGCCGGAATCGGGCTTTAATAACCCCACAATCATGCCGAACGTGGTGGTTTTTCCCGCACCGTTGGGGCCCAGCAGGCCCACAACCTCTCCCGGATTCAGGGCCACGGAAAGATCTCTTACAACGACACGCTTCTTAAAGGACTTGGTAAGGCCTTCCGTATGTAACAAGGGTGCGGTCACGTCAAGATCCTTCATGACTGGACGAAGGCAAAAGGATAGGCCGCCTCAAGCAGCAGCCGGTTGAAGCGTACTTGTTCCCCGGAATCCAGGGACTTTTTTCCCACCAGTGAAGTCGCTTCTTCCGGCAGTGAAAGGCGCTCCCACGCCTGTGGACTGTAAAAGTCCGGCTGGGAAAGCACACTGTTTATCAGTCTCAGGATATCTTCCTTGCGCTCCAGAAGAAGATCCGTATCCATCTGAAGCAACAACCGCTGATTCTCCGCCGTCAACTGGTTCAGAATCTGCTTGCCGGGAGAGGGCGCTTCGCCTTGCGCTTCCCCTTTAATCGCATCAATAAAGCGGGTCCAGTCCGCAATATCGCTCGTACGCAATTCATCGGCATGGGCGGCGGGGCCGGGGGCGGCGGCCTGGGCGCCCTGTAAGGGCACCTGGTCCGCACGCACCTGGGTAACCTCAAAGGTGTTAGTCTTCAGATTCAACACCATACGCTCCCCGCGCAGCCCCTTGAGGCGCTCACTGTTCACCACGGGATTCCCGGAAAAAACCAGCTCTCCCGAGTCAAAATTCCATTCGGCACGCCCCGCGCTGATTTCCGCATCCGGATGTGTCACCAGGACATTGGTTTCCATCGTGATGGTTGATGGCGTAGCCTTGCCTTCGCCCCAGGTAAATTTCATGCTGCCCGCCTTGATGGGCAGCGGCGCCAGGCCGGGGTCGGTGGATACCAGGCGGATGCGCACGCCCCCGGTCATCTCCTCGATGGCCCCGGTCGCAAAATTACCCCGCATGCTGCCCGCTTCTATCTCCATGGAAGAATAACCGCCCAATGAATTTTCAGCCCGGGCGGACCCGCACAACAGTATCAGGGCAAGCAACGTCATGGTTACGGTGTTCTTACTCACTGCAGTTCCTTTCCGAAACGTATCACGCCGGATACATTCACCAGTTCGAAATGCCGGTCGTCGGGATATAGCCGCAACCCGGCAGCATTCAACTGCAATTCCGGGTCGTCAATGATCACCGGGTTGTCCGTCCTGGCCATGCCCGCTGAAGCTTCATCCCCCCGTTGCCAGTAAATATCGCTCAACAGCATTTTCAACGCCCCCGCGGCAAGGCGCACTTCACCTTCGAGTATGGCGCTTTTGTCTTGTTCAAAACGGCCGCGCTGCGCCTCCAGCGTGATTTCCTCCGCGTCCCGGGTATAAATAACCGCATGGGCGCCTTCAAAACTGTAGGTCTGGCTGTCCTCAATGGAAAACACATCCGCCTTTACCCACAGTTCCGGCCGGCCGGGAGCGCCGTCAAAGGGTACTTTACGGTGCATATACAGGTTAATTCCCGTCATCTGCATGGATTCCTCCCCAGCCTGGCCCGCCTGTTCCGCGGGTTCTCCGGACGCCGGAGCCCCCGCGGCACCCGTATCCGCTTCGGACGGCAGGGGCGCCTGGGGCGACGGGCCGCTGCAAGAGACGGCCAAAATCGCCGCCAGGAAAAGCCCGAAACGAATAGGGTTCATGTGCCTTTCCCTGTATTTCGGTAATAAATGGCACGAAGCCCCTTTAAGGTCAACAGAGGGTCCACTTCGTCAATACGCCTGGCAACACCCGCTATCACCCGGGAAAGCCCGCCGGTGGCGATGACCTTGGGGGTACGACCGAGTTCCTCGGCAATACGCACAATCAGCCCGTCCACCATATCCGCGTAACCATAGGTTAACCCCGCTTGAATATTGGTCACCGTATTCCGCCCTATCACCGATTTAGGAGGTACAATATCCACCCGGGGCAACCGGGCGCAACGCTCAAAAAGCGAATCGCCGGATAATTGAACGCCGGGAGCAATAACCCCGCCGAGCCATTCCGCGTTTTCCGTCATGACATCCAGGGTCGTCGCCGTGCCGAAATCGATGATGACCAGGGCGCCGGAATGCTCCTCAAGAGCGCCCGCCGCGTTGGCAATGCGATCCGCGCCGACCTCCTTGGGGTTGTCACAGTGCAAAACGATTCCGGTTTTTATGCCCGGTTCCACCATAAGCGCCTCAATGCCAAACGCCCGCTTGCTGACGTGCTGGATTGCGCCGTTCAACGGGGGCACCACACTGGACACGCAACAACCCGTTATACGGTCCGGTTGTATGCCAATACTCTGAAGCAGCATGGCCAGCAAAATATGCAGTTCATCCCCCGTCCGGTAGTTCGAGGTTACCACGCGCCACTGGCCGACCAGTTTGCCTTCTTCATACAAACCCAATACGGTGTGGGAATTGCCTATGTCTACTACCAATAGCATACGGTCAGCTTCCTTCCGGGCGGGATTAGACCTCCCCGCACCTGGCATCGCCCAAGCGGACAACCTTCACACAACATGCCACGCATAGCAATAAGATTCATACTATCAACACTACGCTCAAGGCCCCCTCTTCGCATGTATCCCCGGTTCGAGTTGAATTTCAAAACAACACTTGTACGTAGTCTATAAATTAAAGTGGTCTAAAAACAAACATGGAAGCCTTCGTAATAGCTTCCGCAGACGTCCGAAAGCGGTTCAACTGCCCCGCATCCGTTTAGAGCCCGCCTTCATGACGACCACTTCGAAGTACATCAGCAGTGCCTATTTACGTGGACTTTCGAACATTCCCCATTCCCTCCAACGGCCTCATCATGACACCGCGAATCTGTCCTTGAGACCTATAGGCAGGACACTGT
>JAKJCY010000076.1:8521-20423 GCA_022706235.1 Candidatus Hydrogenedentota bacterium
CCTAGACCCATCTGAGTGTCAGGCATCCTGTTGGTTTCGATTCGCAGCAGTTCCCGTACCCCATGCTACCTAATAGCATATTTTGGGTAAAGGGTATCTGGAGTATGAAAGGGAAAACTGCGGGGTTCTTGAATGCATCGGACAAAGCCAATGGAACAGCGTCTCCCCCTGAATGATAGTCTCCGGGAAAACGGAAAAATCCTGCTGCCCGCCCTTTCAAACATGGTCTATAAGAACAGTCATATCAATGGAACGCGCCGAATGGGTAAGGGAACCCACGGAAACGAATTGCACACCCGTTGCCGCCATGGACCTCACCCGGTCCAGCGTGGCATTGCCGCTGGCTTCAAGCACCACCTTGCGCCCCTCGGCGCGCCTCACCGCTTCACACATGGTCTTAATATCCATGTTATCCAGCATGATGACATCCGCGGACGCGGCGAGGGCTTGGTCAAATTCATCCAGGTTGGTAACCTCTATCCCGACCCGCATCAAGTGGTGGGTCCCTTCCGCAGCCCGCCGGATCACCTCCGGGATATCCCCCACCATTTTAATATGGTTTTCCTTGATAAGAATCCCATTGAACAATGTATGCCGGTGATTGGACCCGCCACCATGAACAATGGCTTGCTTTTCCAGTTGGCGTATCATGGGACTTGTTTTGCGCGTGCCGCAGATCCTGCACTGCAACCCCTGAACCTTTTCAACAAACTGCGCTGTAAGCGTGGCAACACCAGACAGCCGCTGCACAAAATTCAAGGCGGTACGCTCCGCGGTCAGCACCGCCTGGGCATTGCCGGTAAATTCCGCGAGCAAATCTCCCTTACCGAAGGGCGCCCCGTCTTCCATGGCTTTGTAGTCCTGAATGTCGGCTTCCATTAATTCGAAAGCGCATCGAAACGGCTTCATGCCGCTGAGAATACCTTCATCCTTGGAAAACAAGCGAGCCCGACAGCGCAAATCACGGGGAACGGTCGTATTGGTAGTCAGGTCCTCCTCACCGATATCTTCGGTCAAGGCCTGAGACACTATTTTCTCTATTGACTTTTTCATAGGTAAAACTCCCACCAATTAAACGCCTCAGTGTATCATAAAGCAGGTGTCGGACGCATATTCTCATGCCGGCAGACAGCAAGGATGGTGTCGGCCCGGGCTGCCATTGCAAATACACTGTCCAATGCAGGCTGTTATGGGCTGCGTGAGAATACTGTGTTCCATGCAAACAAAGTCTTTCATTGTCGAGGAACTCCGTTTCGAACAGGACTCCGAATTCCGGCGACTTTCCAAAAGAAAAATTTCGCTAAAGACGAATCCATATTTTCGTTGTAGCGGTGAACTCATGGAGGAACTGCGTGCAAACCCGAAGGTCTGATTAGCCGCCGCCACATCTACCAAGACCATAGTCTCCGTGACTTTCACGGTTGCTATACAGGATACGCCTCGTCCGTGAGCCTATACGGGACTGGCCCTGGTGCTTACGCTTGTGAGCCGAGTAGCTGTCATCGAGCGTTTTACCCAGTACGCCATGCGACATGGACACGGGCGGGCTTCCAATGATTTTCTGGGGCGCGTTTGCGCCGAGGCCGGGCAAACCTCCGCATTGCGGAACCGCCTAAGGACTTAATCCCGATGGGTGACTGGTGCGTATTAACAGTAATACGACACCAAAATGCATTGAAGACCCGGTGCATTAGTCCTCTGCGACCCAAATGGAAGGCATGGAGAATAATTGTAGCGTTATTTTTACAACATTAAGGCACAAGATTTAAGCGCTTAATTCGATTTCGTCGAAAATTATGAGTTTGAATTCCCTGGGAACGCCCTCCCCAGAGCGGCAGGACCATGGGTACGGACGGGAAGTGAGAGAAAGAGTCAGCCAAAGGTTTGGAAGATTGTAATTCAGGGGTTTTATTCCTGTGGTTTGCCGCTCTGGGGAGCGGCGTTCCCGGGTTTTAAGACTTTTAAGGTTGCGCCGTGGGCGCCTCTTCTTCCGGCGAAGTTCTGGACGAAGCACAGGCGCTTGAGCCGATTTCGCTGACAATTTATTATGAGTTCTAACAATACTGGGTAGAGGTAGGGAAGGCTTGTTGCCAGGCCCCCCCTTCCTCCGAACCGTGCATGCGGACCTCCAGCACAAGGCCCTCCGGTTGATAGGATGCCCCAGAGGAGACTAACCGACCGCTGCATAGGTTGTTCTCAGGCGGTACAACCCACGCTCGGCAAAGGATTTGTTTGAGGGCATCTCCTTTCACCCCCGTTTCGAGGGCCGTCAGCAGCCGGTCGGTCCATACCGATGGTTGCGTCCAGGCCCAGCGGGCGCAGACTTCTCTGTCTTGTTTAGACAACTTTGGTGTTGTCACGGGCGGCAGGATTGATTCCATCTGTATATCCTTTCCGAATCCATCCCCCTGTGCCCCTTCGCTCCTCGCCCAGTAAGGCGCTTCATCGCTACTGTGAGCACTCTGAGTCCTGTCCGGGGCGGTTCTTCGGTCATATATCCATGAGCGCCGCCATCCCTGGCGGCTTGAATCTGCAATCGCCCAAACACTATTCCAGGCCCGCTTTGTCACGACCGAAAACTTCCGGCGATTCCAACGCCTCTTCCTCCATGCCCTGTTTCAGGTCATCAGAGGTGTTCATCAACTGAAACGCACCGCTGTTGCGGTCGTAATACTGGAACAAGTACTCCCGCTGGCTAAAACTCCGAACCAGTCAAGTGCTTAACGACGAGACGCAGATATAGTAAATGCAGTCAAACGAAAGCCTTTTCGTATACAGCAAAGAGAGGTCTGGACATAAAACCAACGGTAGCATCTGTTTCCACGAGGTTGCCATTTGCCAAAAGAGATGGTATCATATATGGGAAAAAGATGGTTGTTTATGGCTCTGTTTATGAATCATGAAAAAGGAGAATAGAAATGCGTTCATTGATATGGCTCTCTTTTTTAGTCCTCATGGCGGGAGCGGGTTCCGCCCAAACCGCTTACACAACGCATTCGCCCATTACCAATACCAAGCGTACCCGCTTTAGTGATGGTGCCACGGCAACTACCAGCTACTCGCCCATTACAAACACGGCGCGAACCCGGTACAGTGATGGCCGTACCGCCACGACCTCCTGGTCATCGGTCACGAACACAGCCAGGACGCGGTTCAGTGACGGGACTACGGCGAATTCCTCGTTTTCACCCATAACCAATACCTGTACCACCAGGTATAGTAATGGTCAGACGGCATCTACACGCTATTCACCGATAACCAATACCTCAACGACACAGTTAAGTAACGGTGCGTCATCGCGAACCAGCTATTCAAGCATTACAAACAGTTCGCGCACAGTATGGCATTCGGGCACGGCGTCCGGGTCTTCACGTGCCGTGGGCCGGCAGGGTATGTATTATCAAGCGCCGTTATTAAATCATTGCCCGCCGTCATCCAATGGAATAAATGCCGGCCCCCGCAGGTAAGGATCTTGCCACATTCATGTCTTACGGCAGGGCGACGGTCTCCTCCTGCCAGGGAGTCTCGTGGGCCAGAACGCTGTTTTCCTGCTATAATTTCCCCCTATGCACAGGAAGAGAGACAGGTATGCTTCGCATGAGGGGGGGGAAGAAGTTCAGGAGTATGCCGGAACAGAAGTTTCTTACTTTTTACGGGTACGCAACGGCAGGAACCTTCTTGTTAAACAGGTGGTTTAGTCTGTATACCCGTATCCATACAGGAGGTCATCCAGCATGAATATCCTCATAGACGAAAATATACCCTATGGCCTGGAGGCTTTCGGCCTGCTTGGCAAGGTTCACAGCGCCCATGGCCGGTCGATTACCGCTGCCATGTTGCGAGAGGTGGACGCGTTGATTGTACGCAGTATTACCAAGGTCAATCCAGCGCTTCTGGACGGGACGCCGGTGCGTTTTGTGGGCACCTGCACCATCGGCGAAGACCATATCGACAAAATATATCTGGCGGAACGGGACATCACATTTACCAGTGCGCCCGGCTGCAACGCCAACAGCGTGGCGGAATATATCATCACCGCCCTGCTGTATCTGGCGCAAAAATACGGCTTTGACCCGGCCTCGAAACGACTCGGAATCGTGGGGGTGGGCAACGTCGGTTCAAAGGTATATCGCAAGGCATCCGCCTTGGGCCTGACCTGTGTTCTGAACGACCCGCCACTGGCCGAAAAAACCGGCGACCCGGTCTATCGTCCTCTGGAGGAAATCCGGGAATGCGACATCATTACCTTCCATACGCCGTTGAACAAGGTCGGCATCCACCCGACCTGGCACCTGGCGGACAAAGCCTTTCTCAGGTCCCTGCGGCCGGGAACCCTTCTTTTTAATACCGCGCGCGGCGCCGTGGTGGATAATGCGGCGTTGGAGGAGGCCCTGCGTGACGGCCACCTTCACGCTGCGGTGGTGGACGTATGGGAAAACGAACCCACGCCACGCCACGGCCTCCTCGAAATGTCCGACATCGCCACACCCCATATCGCCGGGTATTCCTTTGACGGCAAGGTGAACGGAACCCGTCAGGTATATGCCGCGTTGTGCGAATTCATGGGCAAGAAACCATCTTGGGACCCTGCACCGCTGCTACCGCCCCCGGGCCTTCCTGAACTGACTGTGGCCCCGGATGCTCCCGGAGTTTTGGCAACAACGGTCTTGCGCGCCTATGACCTTCTTGGGGATGACGGTCGGATGCGTGCTATTACTTCCCTTCCCGCAGACGAACAGGGAGCCTGGTTCGACCGGCTGCGCAAGGAATATCCCGTTCGCCGCGAGTTTTTCAACACCCGTATACGGCTTACCCGCGCGGACGAACGACTTGCTCGAATTCTTTCAGGTGTCGGGTTTGCTTTAATATAGCCCTTCTCAGCGAATGCCATTTACTGTAATAAGAAGTTGACATTGCCGTTGAAATGATGTATAAAATGAACAATAGCATCTCGAATATAGTGATTAGGCGAGGATATATCCTATTGACGGCGCATTCGGCGAAACTCAGTAGAAAAAGGAGGGTGACTAAAAAAAGAATTTGTACGAAGTTCGTTCAATGAGGCCTAACTTTGGTAACAACGAAGAACAATGAAAGGGAAACGAGATGGGACTGCTATTGATTGCATCGGGTTTAATTTGGGATGAGATGTCTTGGGCTATCGGGGTGGGCATCGGTGTGATGGTGGTAGAAATACTTACCTGGGCCGGTTTGATTATTGCACTTCCTTCCATCTTTGGACTTTTCTGATATTCAGGCCGTGTAGATGGGAAGAGGCCTTCTTCAAAAAGTTACGACTTGCCTGTAACGGGTTTTTCTCAGAAATAGGTATTATTCAAGGGGGGGGTACCGTTGTTCTACGCTCCAAGTCTAATCTCGCGGGGCGTATGGATCGAGGGTATCCCTTCGCTTGATTAATCAACAACCACAGGCAGAGCCGGTGGTATGAGGAGGGCACATGGTTCTAAAAGAAATCTGTCAGCATGGTTATCTGAAAGATTCCGACATAGAGGAATTCGTTGCCCGGGCCTGGGCGGATGAGACTATTGACGGGAAACGGATTCTGTTTATTATTCCCGACCAGACGCGCAGCATGCCCATGCCGCAGATGTTTCGCGCGTTGTACCAGGCAGTACACGGCCGCGCGGCAAAGATGGATTTCCTGATCGCCCTGGGCACGCATCCGCCCATGACCGATATCCTGATCCAGCACCTGCTGGGCATCACCGCGGAAGAACGGCAGACCCGTTACGCGGATATCGGCATCTTCAACCATGAATGGCAAAACCCGGACGCGCTGGCGGAGATTGGAATCATCAGCGAGGAGGATATCGCGGCCATTTCCGGCGGGCTCATGCGCCAGGCCGTGCGGGTGACCATTAACAAGCGCGTCCTTGAGTATGACCTGGTCTGCATCGTTGGCCCGGTATTTCCCCACGAGGTGGTCGGGTTCAGCGGCGGCAACAAGTACTTCTTCCCCGGCGTGTCCGGCGCGGAGATTCTCAACCTGTTCCACTGGCTGGGCGCGCTGATTACCAATTATGTTATCAACGGAACGAAGTATACGCCCGTGCGCGAAGTCGTGGACCGCGCCGCTGCATTGATCCCGGTGGAAAAGCGCTGCTTCTGCCTGAACGTGAGCGGCAAGGATACCCGGGCGATGTTCTTCGGCTCTCCCGAAGCGGCCTGGAGTGAAGCTGCCGACCTGAGCGCGCAAACGCACATCCTCTACAAGCCCCGTCCGTTCCAAAGCGTGCTGGCCATGGCCCCGCCGATGTACGATGAAATCTGGGTGGCGGGCAAGTGCATGTACAAGCTCGAACCCGTGGTGGCGGATGGCGGTGAATTAATCATCTACGGCAAACACATCCGCGAAGTCAGCATCACCCATGGTAAACTCATTGCCGAGGTCGGCTACCATGTGCGCGATTATTTCCTGAAACAGATGGACAAGTTTTCCCATATCCCCGGCGGTATTCTCGCTCATTCGACCCATGTTCGCGGTGCCGGCACCTTTGAAAACGGCATCGAAAAACCCAGGGTGCAGGTGACCCTGGCCACGGCCATTCCGGAAGCGGAATGCCGGGCCATTAACCTGGGCTACCGAGACCCGGACAGCATTAACCCGGACGACTGGCGCGACCGGGAAGAGGACGGGCTGCTCCTGGTGCCTAATGCCGGAGAAGTGCTGTATCGTCTTGAAGGCGACCAATAACAGTTGCTTAGGGTCAACTCCCGAGACACTGTTCATATATCTTGGCATTGTCAGACCAGGCCAGCCTTCATCGGACAACGTTGGACCCGTACGCTCATCACCAGTCGTAGACTTTCTGACAACTGCTTTTATTTCGCCACTGTCGCCGGAATGACAAACCGGTATTTCCCTGACGCCACCTCACAGCGGAAGAGGCCGTTCTCACAGGCGGCATGGGAAATGCCGGGCTGTTCCGCTACCGGGCCGTCGCCTTCAGCTACCGCTTCGAGTGCGGCGGCGGGCAGGATAACCGTGGCGGTGCTGTTGGGCGGCACCTCAAGATCATAGGTAACCGTATTGCCCTCGCGTTTCCAGGCGCTGGAAATCCAACCGTATTCAGAGAGGTGTTTTGCGGTCACGTGTTTCAGGCCGCTTTCTATTCCCGGCGCGGCGATGAAATGCTTCAAGCCGGGGTGGTCGTCGTCAGCCTGGATGCCGCCCAGGCCGCGGATGAACCACATGCCTATGGAGATCATCGTATTGTGGATCTGCGAGTTGTCGCCGTCCCACTCTTCCAGGATGGTGGTGGCGCCGTTCTTCAGCATGTTACCGTAGCTGGGAAAATCTTCCTTGGTGTGCATCAGGGTCAGGAGGTCGTTGCGCCGCTCGTCAATCAGCAGCCGCGCCATGTAGTAATTGCCGTGCATGCCGGTGTTCAGGTGGCCCTTGCGTGTTTCCACGATATCTTTTTCAAGGGACGCAAACACTCCGGCCCGGTGGGAATCGGGGGTAATGTTGAAGAGCAGCGGCATGGCGAGATAGGTCTGCTCGCCATTGGCGTAAGTGACGCCGTCGGGGTTCAGAAATTTCTCGTGGAGCCGGGCGGCGAGCGCTTCGGCCTGCGCGGCATAGCGCGCGGCATCATCCGGCTTGCCGAGCACCGTGCCGATTTTGGACGCCAGTTGCAGACAGTGAACCAGGTAACAGTTGTTGAAGAACAGGGTCGAGTGGTCGTCCACGCGGTCTTTGCCCTGTTTGCGTCCCGGCGGCACCCAGTCGCCCAGGAAACTCCATTCCATGTTGCAACCGATGCCGGAATAGGGCTGCAGGATGCCATCACCCATCTTGGTTTCGATAAAGGCGAGCCAGTTCTGCATCACGGGCCAGCCTGCATCCAGTATGTTCTTGTCGCCGTAGTACAAGTAAACCATCCAGGGCATGGTGATGGAGAAGCCGCTCCAGACCGGACCGCCGCCTGCCTGTTGCGAATTGGGCGCGGTGTGGGGCAGGTCCCCGTCTTCGGCCTGGGACAGGCGCCAGTCGGCCGCCCACTTGGCGTAGAAGGGGCCGCTGCGGAAATTGAGCATGGCCGCTTCCATGGAGGTGCCCGAATCGCCGCCGTAGCCGAGGCGTTCCCGGTGCGGGCAGTCCACGGTATAGCCGCCCAGGCTCAGGCAGCGGTGCGTCCACACAACCATGTTGTAGATATCGTTCAGCAGCGGATGATCACAGGAGAACTCCGCCGCCCGGTCATACCCCGTGCTGACAAGGTTCCCCTTGATTTCATCCAGTCCGGGGGCGCGGGGCAGCCCGTTTATAATGGCGTAGCGGAAGGCGTGGTAGTTAAAGCGGTTGCGAAAAGACTCGCCGCCGCCGCCCCGGGCCACGTAGGTATCCCGCTGGTTATAGGTCTGGAATTTGCCGTCGGGAAAGCGTTTGTCGGCGTAGGACAGTTCCACACGCGCGCCCGCCTCGAGTTCATCCGGCATGCGCAATTCAAACCAGCCCGTGTAATTCCGTCCCATGTCCACCAGGAACCCGTCATCGAGGGGAGACACGGAAACCGGGGTGACTTCATCGAGCAGGCCGTTGCCCTCCATCATCTGCGCTTCAATCAGCGGCGTGGGGGGGTGATGTATCGTGGCGGGTTGCCATGCGCTGTCGTCAAAGCCCGCAGTGCTCCAGTCCCGGACTTCTTTGGCCGCCTCCACCAGTTCCCCGCCGTAGTCGCCGCTCGCGCCTTTGCCCAGCGGCGTGATATGGCTGGGATGTACCTTCCAGGTGGCATCCGTGGGTATCGTCAGGGTGGTGCCGTCCGCGTTGGTAATCTCCACCTGCGCCTTCACGACCGGGCCTTTTTGCGTGGCCGGACCGAGGATCGCCGTGGACCACCCCCGGCCGAGCCACAAGCCGATGCAGTTGTCGCCCGACTTGAGGTGGTCGCTCAGGTCCAGGGTGTTGGACAGGCCACGCTTCGCGTAGTCTGAAACGGCGGGAACCAGCACCTCGTCGCCGACTTTTCTGCCATTTACATAGAGTTCATAATAGCCCAGCGCGCAGACATGCGCCTCGGCCCGTGCGGGCTGCTCAGACAGCGTGACCATCTTATGCAATAGGGGCAGTGGGCCTTCGTTGTTTTCCATCCAATCGCAACCAATCCACTCGCCTTTCCAATCGGCCATGGTTATCGGACCGACGGTAAAATAGGCCTGCTCGCTCCAGGCGGATTCCGTACCGTCCTGGTCCCATGCGCGTACTTTCCAGCGGCAACGGGTACCCGGTGCAAGAGGCGCTCCCCCGTAGCGTATGAAGGACGATTGGTCCGACGCCACCCTGCTCGAGTCCCAGAGTACCTTTGCTTCTTCGGGCGCCGCCGCCGGATCATCCGCGGTGACGATCACTTGGTAAGCGGACTGCGCCAGGCCGCGCGCGCCCGGCGCCAACCTCCACGACAGGCGCGGCTGCGGTTGGTCGATTCCCAGGGGGCTGCCGAGGTTTTCGCAACGCAGGTCCTTGACTTCGGGTTGCGCGGCCGCAAGGTGTGAATACAACGCGGCTGCAACCATGACTGTCATAAAAACGACTCCTTGTAGTTTGGTCATAATAAGAAACTCCCATGGGTTCAGAATTCGTGATCGCGTCGGGGTTATTCAATGATTACTCGGAATCCGGTTTGGCACTTTTTTGAAGCCATGTTCGTATAGGACCGCAAGAAAGGAACAGACCACGAAATAGCCAATAGCAGTAAAGGGCATCCATGCTTCGTTACTGACGGCTATTTCGTCGTCAGTCCCTTTTTGCTCGGTCTTTTTGTTTGTTTTCCAGTGCCATCGGCATTTCCGAAGAGATCAGGATATATGAGGTTATGTGTATGCAGGAAAAACAGTTCGTAACAGCGTGTTTTCAACGCGGGATAAACCCGTAACCCGGGCTGCAGACTATCCGACTCTCAGGCATCTTCCAGAACATAGGGTGCGCGCATCTGCCGCTTGAGATGGCCGTTGGCTTCCTCGTCGGTGAAGCGCTCCGTTTTCGGGTCCCACTGCAGCTTGCGGCCCACCCACCGGGTGATGTTAATCAGGTGGCATAGCGTGGTGGTGCTGTGCCCCACGTGTACCTCGGTAATGGGTTTCTGTCGCGAGCGGATACAGTCCAGCCAGTTTTGCATGTGATCTTTGCTGACCTCCAGGTGCGTTTCCGCATCGCTGATGGGTTCTTTAACAAGCGTTTTGGGACGCCCGTCATACTTGTTCCGGTCGACCAGGATTTCGCCGGCATCGCCCACGAAAACGCCGCCGCCCGCCGGGCCTTTGTCGTCCAGATGTACCGTGACGCCGTTGGCGTAGCGGAAGGACACCGGCGCCCAGCCGCCCTCCCCTTCCGGCCACAGTTCCACCGGGCCGTCGCCGTCCATGCCCAGCGCCCACTGGATGAGGTCGAGACCGTGGGGGCCCCAGCCGGTTACCTCTCCGCCGGAATAGGGCCGGTAGGAAATCCAGCCCAACGGGCCGCGCTCGTCCTTCTTGCCGTCACCCCGTGGCGCGTAGAGCAGTTCGTGATAGGGGCGCGGCTCCGTCTGGCCGCACCAGAAGTCCCAATCCAGCCCTTCGGGCACGGGCTGTTCCGGCAGCGTGCATTCCCAGGGACTGGGATAGTTGTTGGTATGGACCGTATGAATTTTGCCGGCCCGGCCGTTCAGCACCATCTCGCAGCCAATGCGGCAGGCTTCCATGGACCGCTGCATACTGCCTGTGGTAACCACGCGACCGTGTTTCTCGGCTGCGGCCACCATCAACTGCCCCTCGCGCACCGTGAGGCACATGGGCTTCTCGACATACACATCCTTGCCCGCCTCGCAGGCATGCACCGTATTTAGCGCGTGCCAGTGGTCCGGCGTGGCAATCATCACCGCGTCCACGTTGGGGTCCTGCAGCAAATCACGGTAGTTGCGGTACAACGCCGCCTTGGGAAACTTGGACTGCGCCCGGTCCAGCCGCGCCTGGTAACAGTCGGCAAAGGCCACCAGCTCCGCGCCGTCCCGGGGATACTGACTCATGAGACTGCTGCCCTGGCGTCCTGGTCCGATGACGCCCACGCCGATACGGTCATTGGCGCCCGGACCTCCCTGTGCCGCCAGGATGCCCGACGGCAAAATCATCGGGGCGACAGACAGCGCGGCGCCGCCGACCAGGGAGGTTTTCAAAAAAGAACGGCGTGTTAGCACGATTTTACGGGTCATGACAAAGTGCCTCCTGTCATTTTGGTTTCCTGTGAGTTATTATGGAACCAAAGGCCCCGTTATTGCAACTCACGGCGGTTGATGAAATCCCCAAATGTCATAGGGTAAAATGATACTAACCAAACTGCGGAAGTTGGGTTAGTATGGTGTATTTTTTAAAGGTATTAGCGCTATTCAAAGAAGGAAACGGTAATAATATACGCGTTTGTGTGTTTCCGAGTGGCAGAGGGTATTCTGGTTGCATTCCACTGCAACTACCGCTCAGGAAATAGGCGCTTAAGGCGATTTCGCTGACAATTAATTCTGAGTTTGAAAATACTGGGATCGCCGCCATCCTTGGCGGCTGGAGAGGGCAAGATAGACTAAGATGCTATCCCTGCCGGCAGGGATGCCAGCGTTCCCAGTGGTGGAATAGTCTAACGTCTGCGCCGCAGGCGCCACTTCTTCCAGGCAAAGTCCCGGAAGAAGCGTAGGCGCTTAAAACGATTTCGCTGACAAATAATTATGAGTTCAGTTACTTACCATGAGGAGCGTTATGCCCTGGTTTAGTTCAAGAATACAAAAACAACTCGTCATTCCGGTTTTTCGCGTTGGAAAAAGGACGTGTAGCGGAGCGGGTGCCAGGCCGCGCAAAGACCGGAATCCAGTTCCTTAGGCTGTGGATGCGGGATTGGCCGCATTCGTTGTGT
>JAKJCY010000077.1 GCA_022706235.1 Candidatus Hydrogenedentota bacterium
GCATAAAATCCCGGTCATCGTATTCAAAAAGAATGTCTTCATGAATCTTGTGGAGGCGTCCATTGTACAGGATACCGTTTTCATTCATTCCCGTGCCGTCGGTCCACTTCGCCCCCATGTTGATGCCGATTTCATTGCCACCGCTGCGCCCGGAGAAGGAGGCCCAGTTCCAAGTGGTGCGGTAGGGCCATATACCCCGGCCGAAATCCAGGCAGGCGAAAGCGGTATCCGGCGCAAAAACGAATGCTTCCTCTCCCCAGGAAATACGGCCCTCCGCAGGCAGGCACTGCTGCTTGGAAGTAAACTGGAAGGTGTTCCGGTTCCAGGGAATAACGACATTGAGACTTTCCTTTTCAACGGGGCGCTCGATTTGAAGATTCGCGTTGAAGGGTTTTCGCAGGCGGCCGCCCGTACTCACGGACATATGCAGCCGGTTGCCCGTCTGCTCGAAACAAAGATGCGTTCCGTATTGGTGAAATTCTATTGTTTGTTCAACCGTATCCCCCATTTCCGGACGGCGCGGAAAGAGTTTGACGCCGCCTCTCTCGATGAAGCGCCCCGTCTCATATTCGAGGAAATACATGCCGCCCAGGGCGAGATAGTCTACGTGAGCGATGGTAGCTGAGAAGAGAAACCGTTCCCCGGTGATGCACCAATAATCCCATTTCTTCTTGCGCGGAAAGCGGTCACGCAGATTGCAGGCATGCATCGGCTTGCGTGACCACCCGACCGCCTCCGGGTTCAACGCGCCCTGATCATCACATAGCACTACGCCGCTGGTGATTTCTTTCGCTTCGGGGTTCATGGTGTGGACATCTCCTGCCGTAATCGCTTTTACTACCTTCGGGTTCATCTCATTGTACCCGATTTGCCTGTTTCAATCATCCCCCAACCGTTTCCAGTCCACTGCGCGGTCGAAGGCGTTTTTTTGGTGTGATTTCAAGCGTTCTGTTAAACTCACAAAAACTTTTAAATATCCCTGCGGGCGAAGGCTGATAGTCTATGAAGCAAGCGGACCCTAAAAACGTATTATGGATAACCACGGATGAGTTCCGTCCGGATTGCCTGGGCATTTCCGGAAATACCTTGATACAAACGCCGAATCTGGACATGCTCGCCCGTGAGGGCGTTCTGATGCGCAACGCTTTTTGCCAGGGTTCTCCCTGTGCGCCGAGCCGGATGTCGCTACACACGGGACGTTACCTGTGTTCGACCGGGGTCCTGGACAATATGACGCCTCTGGCCGAGGCGGAGGACAACCTGGCCATGCACCTGCGCAGGCATGGCTATACGGCCGCCATCGCCGGGTATAATGATTATGCCTGCGACCCGAACATGTTGCCTGAAGGGCATCCCCATCGCGCCTCTTTGTGCTATGACTATTTCCTGCCGGGGTATGAGGTGGTGTTGCAGCATGATTATGACAGTCCCGAATGGTATGCCTGGCTGGAAACGCAAGGATATCCCCGGGAAATGTGCAATCGCGAAACCATGTACGCCCCGTGTGTGCCTCCGGAAGGTCGGGGAACCCATCTGCCGTTATACTACCCGGCCCGCTACAGTGCGGAACATAGCGAGGCGCGTTTTGTCACCATGAAAACGGTGGAATACCTTTCCCGCCAGGAAGGAACCCCGTGGTTTTTTAGCCTGAATTATATCAAGCCCCATGGTCCTTATATCTGCCCGGAACCCTATCATGCCCTGTACGCCCCGGAAGCGATGCCGGAACCGGTGCGGCGTCCGGAAGAATATGAGAACAGGCACCCGTATATCTCGCGCTGCCTGAATAATTGGAGCCAGAAAGAATTGTTTGCGGAGTCGGAATGGCGGGAAATGCGCGCGTGCTACTATGGCATGATAACGGAACTGGATGACTGTATTGGCCTGTTATTCGCGTATTTAAAGTCCTCCGGCCAGTGGGACAATACCCTGATTATTTTCAGTTCTGACCACGGCACCTATCTTGGAGACCATTATCTTGCGGGCAAGCCGCATTTCTATGACGCGGCCATACGGGTGCCCATGATTATCCGTGACCCGGGCCGGGAAGCGGATGCGACCCGGGGCGACCTTATGGACGGTTTTGTTGAAGGGGTGGATATCGCTCCAACCATCTGCAGCTACCTGGATCTTCCCCCTCATCCCCGTTTTCAGGGGAAGAGCGTGCTGGAATATGTGCGGGGCAAGCCAGGGGCGGCCTTTAAGCGCGAGATATTCTACGAGTTTTACTACTATAACCTGCTGCGACACACCGAGGGGGTGATTCCCGAAACCTGCCGCTTGTGGCTGGTGCGTGATGCGCATTTCAAGTATGTGCAGTTTGGAGAGGAATCTATGCCGCCGCAACTTTTTGATTTGCAGTGTGATCCGGGAGAATTTGAGAATCTCGCAGGCCGCGCGGACTATGCGCCTCTGGTCGCCGAATACTGCCAGCGGTTGATACGATGGCGCATCCGCAATGAAGACACGCGTATGGAGGCCTGGGCACGGCAGTTTCGCTAGAAAGCACAGGGCTGTTCGCGCTTAGATCGTGTACGAAAAGTCACTTCAACGGCCTGTGCAATTATCGCAACTTATTGAAATTGCTTTATTTCACTCGCAATGACACCGTATCCAGGTATCCGTCATTGCGAACGAAGTGAAGCAATCTCGACTTTCCGTACACCCTCTTAGAAATGGGACCGCACTTCTTCAAAGTAGCGGTCTTCTCCGTAAGAATGGTTTTCCTCCGGATACTGGCGCATCAAATCCTGCAACAGTGCGACGCGTTCTTCGGGGCTTGGATGGGTGGCGAAGATAGGCAGCGATCTGCCGCCGCCGCTTTCACGGTCCAGGGCGAGCAACTTGTTCATGAACGAGACCATGGCTTCCGGCGGATAGCCCGCCCGGTAAAGGATGTCCATGCCGGTGCTGTCAGCTTCCCGCTCCTGGGCGCGGCTGAACCGTGCCGCCACCCCGCTGGTAAAGAGTTGCGACGCCAGCGTTGCCGCGGCGCCGGGGTTTTCGCCTAGGGCGATGGAGCTAATCACTTCCATACCCGTTTGGCGCGTCATCATTTCTCCGTGATGTTTCCCTGAGACATGAGCGATTTCATGGGCCATCACGGCGGCCAGTTCCGCTTCGTTGTCGCAGAGTTTCATCAGGCCGGTGTAGATATACATATAGCCGCCGGGCAGCGCGAAGGCATTTACCGTATCTGGCGCATCTATGACCTTGAAACTGTAGGAAACTTCCTGCCGCGGGGCTAACCGGGCCAGGCGTCCGCCCACCTCCTCGACATAGTGTTGTATTGCCGGATTATTCAGGAGGGGCTCCTCTTTCTCCACTTCAGTGGAAAACTGCTGGCCCAACTGCACTTCCTTTTCCGTACTGACGAGATTCAGGTTGGTGACCAGGCCGCTGCCGCCGGCGCTCAAGCCCGTATATTCTTCCAGGGTGGCGCAGCCTGCAACAGTCAGGCAGGCCAGGCATAAATACAAGTTTCTGTTCATGACCCGCATAGGTTTATCCTTCTACAAAGTCCCTTGTTCCGGCCCCGAGAATAGTACATTACCGTAATTCGTTTTCTATGCCACATCTGCAGGGCTTTTGAAGTTATAACGCATTTCCGGCCGGGAAGGTAATACATGGCCCCTCGGCCGCGTCTGGCTGTAAAAAAAACAACACAGGCTATTGCGAAAAAGAAGCATTCAGGGCAAATTTTATTTTCAAGGGGGTGCCGGGCGCGAGCAGTGCGTTTGTCACGGCATAGGTGAGTTCCACGGGCGCCGCACCCTGCGGGGTGTTACCGTCGCCCTGAACACGCATCGCAACGGTCTTCCCGGCAGGCACCGAAAGGTTTTCTGTGGCCGTGATGCCGCCAGTGTGTTCCTCGAGTTTCAGGTCGAAAGAAGCGGCGCAACCGTTTCGTAGTGCCACGTACGCCGGTGTTTTTCCAGCCAGGCGAATATCGGGATTTTCCACAACGATAGATTTTTCGATCAGGGGGCGCAGCCATTCTTCGCGGCCAATAAGCATGTTCATACCGAAGGCGACCGTGCGCCGCTGCAACAGGGCTTCCTTCACGGCTTCCTGCGTTGGTTCCTTGGCAAAAATCAGGGTCATCGTGCGGTGTTCCCCCGAAGCGTAGTCATAGACCTCGTCGATGGGGTCGTGGACATCCGTATTAGCCATCAAGGTTAAATTGTGGTCCAGCGCCCATTGGTGGGCATTCACATAATAACTGTTTCCATTAATGACTTCCAGTCCGTGCATCCAGCCCAGGTCCAGGTATTCCTGTTGAATTTCACACCAGGCTTTGCCATCTTTGCGTTTCCATTCGGGGTGATTCCACCAGAGGAAGGCCCCCTGGTCAAAGGCCGCCTTTACGGCGTCCTTCTGGTTCGGGGTGTCCAGAGGAAGACAATCCGACAGGAAAATGGCGTTAAAGTGGCCATGCGGCTCGTCCCGGGTAATTTCGGCGCCGTGAATCAACATCAGTCCCATTTTATCCGCTTCCGACCGGGCAATTTCATAAGGCCGGTTGAATTTGGGGAGAACATCGTCCTTGTAGGGCAGGTATTCCAGGTGGTCCGTGATGGAGATGATGTCCAGACCATTGCGCCAGGCTTCCTTCACCCGGACAGTCGGCCACACCTTGCCATCGGAAAACACGGTGTGCATATGCAGGTCCGCCGTAACGGTTTTGTATTCCCCGATATCTGGGAAGGGGATTTCTATGCGGGTCTGGGAGACTGCGGCGCCGGAGGCCAGGCAGGTCAGTAACACGATAAACACTTTGAACGGTGTCTGTTTGATCATAACGTCGCCTCCTGAAATTGTGGTTGATAGCGGAAAGTTTACCAGAATAGGTGAAGAGATTTCTCTATCGACTGTGTCAGATTTTCTGCCCCCAAAATGGCCTTGGCTAGACGTTTAACCCGCGCTTCGGCAGACCCTGGTGGAAAGCCGGCACACAGACCGCTGCTGAATAGGCAATGCCTCCCCTGAACGGGTATAATGACAAGGCTAAATGGTGATGGTGGTGCTTTTATGTTTTTGGATGCAGCACAATGATGGGAGAAATCCGTAATGCCGATACGTCTGGCGGTATTGTTGTCGGGCAGTGGTACCACGCTTCAAAACCTGATAGACAAGCAAGCGCAACAGGAACTGGATGTGGAAATTATTTGTGTCATTGGTTCCAGGCCGGACGCGTACGGTTTGGAACGGGCGCGCAAGCACGGCATCCCGGAATGCGCCTTGTGCCGGCGGGATTACGATACCGGGCAGGCCTACAGCGAAGCCATATGGCGGGAAATACGCGCCCATCAGGCCGACCTGGTGGCGCTTGCCGGGTTTATGCTTCTGCTTGAGGTGCCCCCAGACTATAAAGACCGCATCATGAACGTTCATCCCGCGCTGATTCCCGCGTTTTGCGGCCATAAGATGTATGGCCATCACGTGCATCAGGCCGTGCTGGATTATGGCGCCAGGATCAGCGGGGCGACCGTACATTTTGTGGATGAGATGTATGACCATGGCCCCATTATCCTGCAGGATTCGGTTCCGGTACTGCAGGAGGACACCGCAGACACGCTTGCGGAACGGGTACAGGCGCTGGAACGCAAATTGTATCCGCAAGCGATTCAGCTTTTTGCGGAAGGCCGCCTATGTGTGGAAGGGCGCAAGGTGCGCATCCTGTAATGCGGTTTGCTTCAGGACACTTGTATGCGTTACAGTTATTCCGTAGTGGCTAATCCTTCCCAAACCAAAAAAAACTATCCTGAGGAGAATGAAAATGAAAAGAATACACCGGATGACCGTATTGGCTTGTGTGGCGGTCCTGTTCGCCGGGACGGCGGTCGCGCAGGGCGCGGGCGAAGGACAATGGATTAACCTGTTTGATGGTGAGTCCTTGTACGGATGGAATGTTGTCGGCAATGGCAATTGGTCGGTCAATGAAGGCCAGATTGAAATGACGGAAGGCGATAGCGGTTTCATCGCCACCACATCCCAGTTCGCCGACTTCGAACTGACGGCCACCCTGCGCGTTACCGGGGAAGGCGGCGCCAGTGTCGCATTTCGCGCGCCAGCGTCCGGCCATGTGACGGAAGAGGGTGGTGCCGTGGTCTATTTGCCTGCGGGCGGACGGGATGCCGATTATTCCACCGTGCAGGTTCGCGCGGTGGGCGGCGATATACAAACAACGGTCAACGGGCAGGCGGTGGATACTCCGGCGACCCGGTCCATCGGATATATTGCAATTCAACTGCAGAAATATCACCGCGATCGGCGCGGGCCCAAAATCGAGGTCAAGGAAATCAAATTACGACCGTTGTCCCTGCGCCCGATTTTTAACGGACAGAACCTGGACGGCTGGAATATATTGCCCGACAAGAAATCCGTCTTCTCCGTGGTTGATGGCGCACTGAATATCAAGGACGGCAACGGCCAGATCGAAACGGCGGAAATGTTCCGCGATTTTATCCTTCAGCTGGACATTATCTCCAATGGAGACCACCTGAACAGCGGCGTGTTTTTCCGCAGTCCGGTCGGCGTGTTCTGGAAAGGGTATGAAGCCCAGGTGCGGAACGAATGGGCCCGTGACGATCGCACCAAACCCGTAGACTACGGGACCGGCGGCATGTACGGGTTGAATATGGCCCGGAAGGTGGTCAGTTCCGACCATGAATGGTTTACCATGACCGTTTCCTGCCTGGACAATCACATGGCCGTGTGGGTAAACGGGTACCAGGTTTCCGATTTCACGGATACCCGTGCGATTGACCCCGAGGGTGACGGCAAGAACGGCTATGTAACCGCGGCAGGCACCATCACCTTGCAGGGCCATGATCCGACCACGGATTTGTCCTTCAAGAATATCAACATCCAAACCTGCGCCAAATAAGATTTATTGACGGCGTGAACTTTTTTCGGGCGGATTTATCCGCCCGATTTTTTATGCTTCACCCTGTCGGGGGCACACCTGCAGTTCGCGTTTCCCTGTCTCCAGAGAGAAGCGAGAATAAGCCGAAAAAAGGTGGCTAACGCCGGAAAAGCCTATTAAAAGAAAGGACCGAAAGGACTTGAGGGACTTAAAGGACGCACCAATCAGGAGAGCGTTTTACCGTCCTGATTGTCCTTTATGTCCTTTGAGTCCTCTGGTTTGAAAACCGATTTATATCAATCTTAGTCCATCGGCCCTGCCGGTGGTTGTTGATTTTTGACAGCCGTTTTTAGGACAAAGTGATTCCCCGAAACCCTAAAGCGGATACCCAATCAGGTCAGGACGCAGGCCACGGACTGTCCTCGTTCTCATCCCACTCGTCGTCCTCGTCATGATCGTCATCGTCATCCCCGTCTTCCTCCTCCTCCTCCTCCTCATTTTCCTCTTCGTCCGTGTCTTCTTCTTCTTCTTCTTCTTCCGTGGGCTTCGGAGTGACTTCAGGATCAAAGAGGTGGATGATCGCCCGGGCTTCGTCCGCAATTTTGTCCGCGAGGTCGCGTATCCCCTGGAGATCCATTGGGGCGGGATTCCCGTTCAGTTCCTCGTTCAGCCTGGTATTGGCGCCCCGGTAGGTCATATGCTCATGCTCGCGCAATACTTTGATCCGCCGGATAATGGCGACGTCTCTCTCGGTATACAGGCGCTTTTGGGAGGATATCCGTTTGACAGGCGTTAATGCCGTGAAATGCTTTTCCCATTGCCTGAGCCGGTGCTGCTCGACCTTGACCATCTTGCTGACCTCTCCGATGGAATAAAGCCTGTCTGACGTCGTGTCCCAGATTATATTCGGTATAGACATGATAGTTGAGTCCCCCTTTTATCCTCTATCAGGCGGTTGTGCCGGTCCGTCGGCGGGCAGGTTCAGGCGGGGATCCAGCGCTTCGTTCGCGGCAACCATTTCCTCCCAGGTGACCTCGCGCCGCTGGTAGGCCGCCATACGCCCGAGAATACTGGTCATGGTGCTGTGCGCCGATTCAAGCGTGTTGTCTATGGGCGAATTCTTGCGGATGCTGTCGCAAAACTTTTCAATATTTGCGACGGCGCCGGACTCATAAATGGTATTGGTCTTCCCGCCTTCCCAGGAGTTATTTTTACCGCGAATGAAAACCTCTCCCCCGTAATGGGAATCCACCGTTCCTTCGCTGCCGTAGAGGCGCATGCACAGGTCGTCGTAGCCATAGGTGAACTGGCCGGAGCTGAAGTCGACCAGCACCTCATCGGGGTAGGTGTAGGTCACCACGAAATGGTCCCAGCAGTCGCCCACGTCGGCACGCGCCTTGCGGCCGCCCGTTCCGGCGGCTTTGACCGGGTGCCCCTGCAAATACCAGTTCGCCACATCAAGCACGTGTATGTTCTGCTCCACAATAATATCGCCGGACAAAGCGATGTCGAATACCCAGTTCCGCAACCGTGCCGTTTCCGGGCCGGGACGGCTCTGCGTATTGAGCCGGCCGCAGTAATAATAGAACTGTCCTGACACGGGTTTGCCGATGAAGCCCTGGTGGATGCGTTCCGCCGCGCCTTGGAAGAACTCGTTGGCGCGCGTTTGAAAGTCCACCCAGGCGCAGAGCCGGCCGCTGGTGCGTTTTGCCGCTTCCACAATAGCCATGCAGCCGGGTACATCCACGGCGATGGGTTTTGCCAGGTACAGATGTTTGCCCGCGTCCAGCGTCGCCACGGCCTGTTCCGGGTGAAAATAGGGCGGGCTCTCCACCGCCACGGCATCCAGTGTCCCGGCGACCAGGGCTTTGTATCCGTCAAGATCATTGTGGCACCTTTCGGGGGCGAGGCTGAACATCTCCCGGGCCCGGTCGGTGCGGTCTTTGAAATAATCGTGCACGGCAACCACCTTGGCGTTGCCGTGTTGCTCAAAAAGCCGGCCAATCCAGCTGCCGCGCCCGCCGCAGCCGGCAATGCCGATTTCAACCTTGTTGTTTGCGTCGAGTCCGAATACCGTCCGCGCCGGCAGGATGGAAAAGGCGGTTGCCGCCGTTGCCGCCGTCTTCAGAAAATCGCGCCGTTCCACGTTCCCGTGTTCTTTTGTGTTCATTGTGGGTATCCTTCGTTCAGGCCGTTTTAAACATGGATTTTACAAAGTCGATATTCTTGCGGAAACTGGCGTCACGGTTCTGTTCCCGGATCGCCGTTTCAAGCACCACCCAGCCTTCATAGTGAATATCTTTCATTGCTTTTGCCACCGCGTTCATATCCACCTGGCCTTCACCCAGGTTGTTGGCGCCATCCTTGAAATGAATCTGGCAAATGCGGTCGCCGAGGTCGCGGATTTCCGCGGGCACATCGTAGTCGTTATACGTCGAATTGCCCACATCATAGTAAACGCGAACGGCGTCATGCTGGACCCGTTCCAGAATCGACAGATTCTGCGCGGCGGAAAGCGTGTTTTCCAGCCCGAGTATCACCCCGGCCTCGGCCGCTTTCGGGGCCGCAACCTTGAGGCGTTCCACCACGACGTCCAGTTCCTTTTCCTTCAGCGTGCCGCCGCCCAGCCCGAACAGGCCCGCCTTCTCGAGGAGGTCACCGTCGCTGAAAAAGGCGATCAAGATGACTTTGGCGTTCAGGGCCGCCGCCGCCGCAATGGTTTGTTCCAGCCAGGCCGGGCCCCGGTCATCACTGGCCAGCGGGTAACTGTTCATCAGACCCAGGGCGATGGACGGTATGGCAAGGCCCGTGCGGTCCATGGCCGTTTTGTACGCCGCCTGAAACTCCGGGTCGGCGATTTTGAGCACATCCTTGGCTTCGTCTGTGGAGGAGATCTCCAGACCGTCCATTCCCAGCGCTTTTGCCGCGTCAAATCCATCCGGATTGCAGGATTCCTGGAACGACCAGTCGCATGCGCCAATTTTAATTTTCAACCCGGTTTCCGCGCGCAGGCGGGATGCCAGGCAAAACCCCGCGGCGCCCAGTGTGCTTGTTTTGATGAATTCCCGTCGCGTCAGTGCCATTATCGCGCTCCTTATTTTGGTTTACAGGGGTATCAACGTACAATATAATTAAATCACAGGTGTGTTTTGCATTTCCACCTGCGGCAGAAACATGGCCGGCGCTTGCGCCGGGGTGATGACGTGACCATCAACCCGCCACGCGGATGGACGGCCAGGTACTTATGTTAAGGTTCGTAAATGCCCGGCATTTCGGACCAGGGAGGTATTCCATGAACAGGCGACATTTTCTTTGCGCAGCCGGGGCCATGACGCTGTTGGCGGGAACAGGACGGGCCCGGGCAGAGCATAAACCCAACATAGTGCTTATCCTGGCGGATGACATGGGGCAGCATCAGGCGGGATGCTACGGGAACCCTTTTTACGAGACGCCCAATCTGGACCGGCTTGCCGCTACGGGCATGAAGTTTCTTAACGGCTATGCGGCGGCGCCGGTATGTTCGCCGACCCGCGCCGCCATCATGACCGGCAAATATCCGGCGCGATTGCACCTCACGGATTTTATTCCGGGCAACCTTTATCCCTATGCGAAATTACGGACGCCTGACTGGCGGAAGTCTCTGCCACTGGAGGAAAAGGTGCTCCCGGAAATGCTGGCTGATGCCGGGTATGTGTCGGGTCATTTCGGAAAATGGCACTTGAGCGTTGATAAGGAATACCGGCCCGGGCGACCCGGCGACCCGGATACGCGCGGGTTCTCCGATGTGCTGGCGTTGGATAAGCCGGACTCCGGCGCGGCGGTCCAGGCAGGTAAGGATCCGGACTTTGATGCGCATCACGTCCGTGAAATCACGGATCGCGCCATTGCCTTCATCGAAAACAACCGGGACCGGCCCTTCTTCTGCTATGTATCCCACAGTGCCATTCATCAGCCTGTTATGGAATACACGCCCCGTGTTCTCAAGTATGCGAACAAAAAGGACGCGAGCAACCTTATGGGCAATAATCCTACCATAGGTGCCATGGTGGAAACCCTGGACAAGCATGTAGGCCGGTTGCTGGATACTTTGGATACGCTGCATCTCAGCGAAGATACTCTGGTAATTTTTCTCGGAGACAATGGCGACTATTTCGGGCGGGAAGGGCTCAAACCGCTATACGGGTCCAAGGGAGACTTGTACGAAGGCGGCGTTCGAGTGCCTTTTCTCATGCGCTGGCCCGGCGTCATCCCCGCCGGCACGGAATGTGCCGAACCCGTTTGCGCCATAGATTTCTTCCCCACCTTTGCCGAAATGGCGGGTATTGCGCTCAACGACCCCGCCGTGGACGGCGTCAGCCTGCTGCCCGCCATGAAGCAATGCGGGGCGTTGGAACGGGATGCCCTGTACTGGCACTATCCCCATTATCACACGTTGGGCATTGCGCCGTCCGGCTCCATCCGGCAGGGCGACTACAAGCTCATCGAGTGGTTTGAAAAAAGCATCGAGGGCGTGGAAACGCCCGGGGCGCTCGAACTCTTCAATCTGCGCGAGGACCCCGGTGAACGCCATAACCTGGCGGCGGCCATGCCCGAAAAAGTCCGGGACATGTACGAACAACTGAAGGCTTGGCGCGCATCCGTAGGTGCCCAGGAGATGGAACGGAATCCAAACTATGACCCGGAAAAGGCGGAAGAACGGCAATAGGAGCAATGTCCCCAGCCCAGCTATTTTTTCTCCGTCCTTTACGTCCCTTACGTCCTTTAGGCCCTTTACGTCCTTTCAGCAACCCGCCGCCGGCCACCGCTACACTCCTCTTCGCAGGCTAAAACCGCTTTTGTGCCTTTTATCCCGGAGTGCTATAATCGCCGGCAGCCGGTTGGATGGCAGGTTTCCTGAAAATGAAAAGGAGAAGGGCATGAAAAAAGCGTTGGTACCCGTTGTTGCGATGGTCGTCATGGTGCTGGTGATTGCGGGATGCAGTCCCAAGCAGGCCGCACCGGCCGGGGACGCTGCGCCGCAGGCGCAAACAGGCCCTGAAGGCGTCGGGGGGCGGCTTTTCGGGGTGTCCTTTCAGACCATGAACAACCCGTTCTTTGTGGAATTGAACGCGGGCCTGCTGGAGGTTGTTGAAGCCCACGGCGACCGTTTGGTGACGCTGGACGCCCAGTTTAACAGTCTGAAACAGAAGAACGACTGTTCCGACCTGGTGCTGCAGGGCGCGGCGGGCATTTTTCTGAACCCGGTGAACTGGGAGGGCATCACGGGCACGTTGGTGCAGGCAAAACAAAAGAACATTCCCGTGGTGGTGGTGGATGCTCCGGTCAAGGATGCGGACTTGGTGTTGTGCCAGGTGGCGTCGGATAACGTGGAAGCGGGCCGCCTGGCCGCGCGGGCGCTGAACGAAGTGCGGCCGGACGCGAGGGTGGTGATTCTGCACCAGTCGGTCAACAAGGCGTGTATTGACCGCGTGGAAGGATTCAAGGAAGAGATGGCCAAGTTCCCGGGCATGGCGCTTTTGGACACCCAGGAAGGCAAAGGCACCACGGAAGGGGCGCGGCCCGTCATGCGCGATCTGCTGAGCCGTTTCCCGGAGGTGAATGCCGTATTTCCCATCAACGATCCCAGCGCGCTGGGTGCGATTTCCGCCATCGAATCGGCGGGCAAACTCGGGGAGGTGACGGTGGTGACCGTGGATGGGTCCAAGGAAGCCATTGCCGCCATCCGGGCGGGCAAGATGCACTCCACGTCCGCCCAGTTCCCCCGTGAAATCGGCCGGGTGTCCGCGCAGAAACTGTACGAGCATCTCGAAGGCAAGCCGGTGGAAAAAGACGTCAAAATACCCGTCAAACTGATTACCAAAGAGAATGCTGACGCCTTCGAAACCGCCCCGGAACCGGCCGCGTGAGTGTCGCCCCTGATACCGTGTCCGCGCCGATGCTGGTGTTGGAGGAGATTACCAAGCGTTTCGGCGGCGTTACGGCGTTGGACCGCGTAAGTTTTGACCTGCACCCCGGCGAAATCCACGCGCTGCTGGGCGAAAACGGCGCCGGCAAGTCCACGCTCATCAAGGTGCTCGGCGGCATCCACCAGGCCGATGAAGGTGCCATCCTTTTCGAAGGCATGCCCGTGGACGTGAACGGCGTGGCCGCCGCGGACCGGCTGGGCGTCCGCATCATTCACCAGGAACTGTCCCTCGCGCCGAACATGACGGTTGCGGAGAACATTTTCCTGGGACGGGAGCCCCATGCCTTCGGTTTCGTGCGCCACGGGGCTATGGCCGAGGCCGCCAGGGATCTGGTGGAACGCCTCGGCCTTCATGAGATTCGTGACGTGCGGAAATCCGTCTCCAGTCTCAGTGTGGCCCACCGCCAGCTGGTGGAGATTGCCCGTGCCCTGGCGACCCGCGCCCCTATCCTGGTACTGGACGAACCGACTTCGGCCCTGTCCGACGCCGAAACGGCGGCATTGTTTACCACGCTGCGTCGTCTGCGCGCGCAGGGGGTGGGCATTATCTATATCTCCCACCGGCTCGAGGAAATCATGCAGCTGGCCGACAGGATAACCGTGTTGCGTGATGGCCGCACCGTGGGCACACGTCCCGTCAGCGAGGTGGACCAGCGCGAACTTGTGCGCTGGATGGTGGGCCGGGACGTGGTGGACTATTTTCACCGCCCGCCCCGTGTTGCCGGTCCGATCGCGCTGCAGGTGACCGGGTTAAGCAACGACCGGGTCCACGAGGTCAGCTTCAGCCTCCATGAAGGGGAAGTGTTGGGCATTGCCGGACTGGTGGGTTCCGGCAGGACCGAACTGGCCCGGGCCCTCTTCGGCATTGACCCTGTCAGGAGTGGGGAAATCGCCCTGGCGGGCGAGACCGTGGACATTCGCAGCCCCCGTGACGCGCTGCGCGCGGGCATGGTATTGATTCCGGAGGACCGCCAGGGACAGGGCCTGGTCATGATCCAGACCGTGGCCTTCAACCTCGCCCTGCCCTGGGTCCGGGAATGGAATCCGGGGTGTGCTCCCGATAGGAACCTGCGGCGCGCCATCGTAAACCGCGCCATTGAAGGTTTCGCCATCAAGGTGGCGGATCCTGAACAGCCCATTACGGGCTTGTCCGGCGGTAACCAGCAGAAGGTGCTGGTATCCCGGTGGATGGAACACCGCCCCCGGGTGCTCATTCTCGATGAACCGACGCGGGGGGTGGATGTGGGCGCGCGCGAGGAAATGTTCCGCCTCCTTGCGGGCCTCGTCCGTGAGGGAATGGCCGTAGTGCTCATTTCCTCGGACCTCAATGAGGTGCTGAACATGTCGCACCGGGTGGCGGTGTATCGCGACGGGCGCATTTTGAAAACCCTGGACGCCGCGGACACCGGCATGGAGGAAATCATGACACTGCTTACGGGAGTTAAAACGGCATGAACACGGCGAAACGGCTTATTCCTCTTGTCGGCGCTTCCATCGCCCTGATGGCGCTATTCCGGATACTGGTGCCCGGTTTCCTCAATCCTGAGAACCTGGTGGACCTGGTGCAGCAGATATCCGTGAACGCCATCATCGCCTTTGGTATGACCTTTTGCATTCTTATCGGCGGCATCGACCTGTCCGTCGGGGCAGTACTCGCCGTGGTTGGGACCACCGCCGTGTATGTGCTGGGCTATGGCGAAGCGGAAACACAAAGCCTGTTCCGTTTTTTCCTGGCCGTGGGCGCCGGGCTGGTGGTGGCCGCGCTCTTCGGCGCCTTCAACGGCGTCTGCGCCGCACGCACCAAGATGCCGCCCTTCATCATCACCCTGGCCACCATGATGGTCGCCCGGGGCGCCGCGCTGCGTTTCAACCAGGGGCGGCCCATTTCCATCCCCGCCCACGAAACGCTGTTCCTGGGTCTGGGCAACGGCCGCATCGCCGGCGTGCTGCCCGTGCCCGTGCTCGTCATGCTGGTCATTCTCGTCATCAGCGCCGTGCTGCTGCACCGCACCCGCTTCGGACAGCACCTCTATGGCATCGGTGGTAACCGGGAAGCCGCCCGTTTCACCGGCATCGCCGTGGGACGCGCCGAAATCACCGTATATATCCTCTGCGCCCTGTTTACGGGCATTGCGGGAATTATCGCCACCTCGCAACTCTACAGTGCGGAACCCGCCTCGGGCGCCGGCTTCGAATTGAATGCCATCGCCGCCGCCGTAGTCGGCGGCACCAGCTTCACTGGCGGCATCGGTTCCATCCCGGGCACCTTCATCGGCGCCGTCATCATCGGCACCCTGGACAAAGGCCTCAACCAGGCGGGCGTCCACTTTTCCTATCAGTACATCCTCAAGGGACTCGTCATCCTCACCGCCGTCTACTTCGACGTTAGGCGGAAGAAAACCTGATCGCGTTTTTTGTCCTGCATTTCAGCATTCGAAAGTGTTGGGGGGGGGGTTCTCGTTCCAAAATTGCATTTTGGAACGCACTTGTCCGCGAAATTGTATTTCGCAACCGACGGACCGCTGCCTCCGGGTATAAAATGATCATAGTGAGGGTGAGGAAATGCAATTTCGTAACGAGCCGCGAAGGGAACTGACCCTCCCGCGAATAAATACAAAGAGGCAATCAATCCAGCGTAAAAATTCACCGTTGGCGGGGGGGGGGATTTTGTAATATGTTAAACTCGCTTGTGGTAAAATTGCGGCGAGTAAAACATGGATACAAGGTTAATTGTTGCAGGAAACCCAGGCGAGGATTCTGTATGAAGCACAAGGGATTTACGCTGATTGAACTGCTGGTGGTGATTGCCATTATCGGTATTCTGGCCGCGATTCTGCTGCCCGCCCTGGCGCGCGCCCGGGAAGCGGCACGGCGCAAGTCCTGCCAGAACAACCTGAAGCAGTGGGGCACTATTTTCAAACTTTACGCGGATGAGCAGAAGGACTATTGGCCCCCGTTGCAGGTGGCGGACATCACCGAGCCCGGCTGGCCTGCGGGTTCTCTGCAGGAGAAACTGGAACTGGTGGCCGCGCCGCTGGTGTCCGCGTGGTATCCGAACTACAACACGGACTTTGCCATTTGCGTGTGTCCGTCCGATGCGGTTGATGATATTGATTCCCTTAAAAACGAGAGCGGCGACTGGGATGTCGTCTCCGAGCCCTGGAAAGCCGCCTTCAGTTATGCCTATTTCAGCTGGATCCTTGACTTGCTTCAGCACCCCGACCTGCCGCCAGTGGATATCAACAGTTTCGTCAATCTCTTTGCGGTGTCAGCGGCGCTGGAAATCAATGTGCCGCAAGAGGGCCTGGTCACCCGGCAGTTCGGCGAAATGTCTGACGGTCTTCTGCGCAACATTGTGGAAAGGATTGCCGATACGCCGGGGGGCATAGTCTTGCTGGAACTGGCTGCCATGGACGTGAAGGTGACCCCAGGCCTCGGCAACGGCGGCGGCGACACCATCTACCGCATCAAGGAAGGCAACGAACGGTTCCTGATCACGGACGTGAACAATCCGCAGACCTCGGCCATGGCGCAAAGCACCCTCTTTGCCATGATGGACACCTTCGGGAACGCGAGCGGGATTCATTACTTTAACCATGTCCCCGGCGGGTGCAATGTCCTTTTTATGGACGGCCATGTGGCCTGGGTCCCCTATGTGGCGCCGGCGCCTGGCATGAACAATACCCCAAGCATGGACTTGGGCGCCACGCAACCCGTGCTGCCGAGCCTGGCGAACATGATTGGCATATTCAGCGCCGAAAACACCTTCTAACAGTGAACGCCCTCTTACGGCAAATTCTGGGACTCAGGTCTTTACGCACACGAATGTCCGTGTTTAAAGAAGCCGAAAACAGGGGATGAAGACAATAGCGCAAACCGGGGCATGGCCCTGTCCCCAAGCCAATTATTTAATTCCCAACGTGACCGCTTCTCCGTTTTATTTACACGAAATCGCGTACTTCCAATACAATCTTTCGAGAAGGCGGATATTCTTCATGAATGGCGCGTCTCACTCGCTCCACCGTTTCACGATCAAAAATTTTTTCGCCGCACCGTTCACAGATCAACGCAGGAACATGCTCCACCATAACCAGTTGCTTTTCCACCCGGAATACTTCATCAACGGATTCCGGGCGAAATCTGGTATTTCCACAAACATCACACCTTCTCACGGCGGCTTCCTTTCGCGAAACCCCACCCATAATTCAGGGTCCGGTTCGTACAACGTGATAATCTTTATCAATATAATTGGAGGTGCAGCGGGCGGTTGTTATCGGTAAACCCAAGCACAAGGCAACTTGGCAGAAATTTATCATCTGAATAGCTTTCAATGATAGTGGCACAACGGCCCGCCCGTCTGATTTCCAGGTCGGAAATATTGCGTTCAACAGCCCGGATGAGCGCGTGAACACTGAATTCAAATTGGCCGTCCGACAATTTTCTCTGATATCCGAAATATCCAACTTGTAATGGCCCTTGGTTAAAACCGTTGCTATAACGGCATGTGTTTAAAGCGGTTCGGTATTTGATGGGCCAGGTTTTGAACTGCAGGAATGTCTACATGTGAAAAGGTTAATGACCGTGTGATGGGCATAAGCGTGTAGATCAAGAGTGTTCCCTGCGCTTTTATCCCAAAATATTACCCTTTACCCTGTGTAACGTTTTCAGGGGTTTCACGGAGTACCACGGGCATATCCACTGCGTCATCATAAGAAAATAATTCAGACTGCACCGGCGTTTTGGCTACCGGTACTTCCGTATGTAAGATGGAGACGAGATCCTCTGTTTCGTTTGGATTGGGCCAGGGGAGGGCGCCTTTCTTGCGCAAGGCGTCCAGGCCGGCGGAGGGCGCGCCGGTTGACCGGACGTATACAGGCGTCAATTTAAGTTTGTCGAGTTGCTCGACCGCACCTGCCCATGTTCCACCTTTATTGATATCGGTATTCACTACCAGTGCGGCGCTGGACAGGGCATAGATGAGTTTATTGCGCTGCATGGCATTGCCGACGTTAAATCCGGCATTGGGGTCGTAAGGGGAGACCAGCGTCAACTGTCCGTCAAGTATCCGATCGCGGTGTTCCCGGTTCATGGCTGTTTTCAGCAGGCTGTCCGCGAGCACCCCGGCAACCCGGCCGCCCGCTTCGAGCGCGCCCCGCATGGCGGCTTGATCAATGCCCCTGGCGCCACCGGATACAATGGTACATCCTGCCTGTGCGGCAAGTCGGCCGATGCCCATGGTATACGCAATCAACGACTCATCCACATGCCGGGAACCGACCACTGCCAGACCGCCGGTTTCCAATAACGGGATATCGCCGCATCCATAGAGAACAGCGGGGGCATTATCCTGCAATCGTGTCTTGATAGGATCGGGATAGTGGTCGTCTGACAAACTGACGACCCAGAGGGCACGGGTCTGCCAGGATTCCACTGCCTGACTTAGCAGAAACCCGCGTTCCAACAGGCGCCGCAGGCGGCCGCCGTCAAGTACCGGTTCACAGTTGTTAATAATATTGGGTGCGTCGGGACCCAGCAGGTCGGAGAGTTGATAGTGCATCTCGCAAAGCCGATGATACAGACACTTGTATTCACCCGGCGTCAGCGTTTCCGCCGGGGATGCACCACTTCCCATAAGCAAGGGAGCTGTCAGTAACAAGGCGGCTTGTGTGTCGGGTGAAAGTTCCGTTGTCATACCTTATATCCCGTCTTTGCCAGAGCCAGCGGCCACACCTCACCACTACCGTTCATGCGCAGCAACCATGAGGATACGGTAAATGTCCAACGGGAATCCACCATGTCGTCTATCAGGAGCGCAGGCCCCGAAGGAATGGGCTGTGTGTTGATGCAAAGGGAACCGTCAATATTGCGTGCCTGCTGGATGCTGTTTGCCATTCTTTTCTGTTCGGGTCTGTCGTCTGTTCTTGTAAGAACCATAAAGAAGGGCAACCCCAGGGCGTCCGCCAGCCGCTGTGCAAACTGCGGCATAAGCCCGGGATGACGCAAGGAAGGCACGGCAGTAACCCATGCAGGCGCAGGGTGCGGGTTCCATTCGACGGTCATCTTTACACAGGCCTTCACCAGTTCATCGGAAAAATGGCCATCGTGGTATTTGCCTCGTTTCACCAGGCCGCCCCATCCGGCATCCCCCCAGATACAGAGCGCCTTGCCGGGCTGCGCCTGAAATTCGACCGGGATATTCCCTTTGACGCCATAACACGGCATGCCGCCTGAGGGCCATTTGATGCGGGGCTCGAGGGTTATACTGGTCCGCTGGAGAAAGGATATGGCTTCTTGTACCAGAGCGCTGTCCACAGTATCGGGAAGGGGCGGCAACGGCGGCGGGGTCACGCTCTCAAGGTTGCCGTCAAGCGCCTGGATGAGAAAACCCATGTGCCTCCCAAAAGGCAGGGACACATACTCGCGCATCTGCCGGTGCTCCTCTTGACGCAAGGCAGTCAGCCTTTCCGCCCGCTCCCAGAAACTGTTGGCGAGTTTCGCTGCCGTTAGTTGCCATTTAGCACCTTCTTTGGCGATGGGCGCAGGCGCCTCAAGGGAAAGAAGCGCGAGAGTTTTTTCAACACGGCCATAACTTATGTTTACACGGCTGAGGATACCGGGGATGGACAATCCATCGGCTTCCGCCTCGAGCGCGTGGAGCACCGCCGCAACCTCCTCCCGGGTTGGAAAAGCGCTCTGAATAAAATAATCGTTGATTTCTGTTTCTTCCTGACCGCTTAACAGAATGCCGTAGGCGGCATCCAGTGCCCGCCCGGCACGTCCTACCTGTTGATAGTAGCCCACCACGGAGCCGGGCATCTGGTAATGAATCACAAAGGCAAGGTCAGGCTTGTCATACCCCATACCCAACGCCGTTGTGGCGACAAGGGCCTTCACCCGATTGTCGAGCAGCGCTTGTTCAAGTTCCGCACGGCGTTCCCCTGTCTCGCCGGTGTAGGCCTCTACAGTGTGGCCCTTTGTCTGTAGCCAGGCCGCAACCTGATTGGCGTCACGCACGGTCAGGGTGTAAATGATGCCCGAGCCTTGAAGCGTCATAAGTCGTTCCGCCAGCCACGCCAAACGTTCCGCCTGACTCGGCATACAAATGGTTTGCAGGGTTAGTGAGGGACGGTTCAGGTCGCCGCGAGACACAGTCAAATGGGGTCCCAAAACGGTGCATAAATCTTCCATGACACGGTTGTTTGCCGTGGCCGTAGTCGCCAGCAGGCGAAGGTTTGGCGGCAGGGTCTTCACAACGCGCTCAATAAGCCTGTAATGGGGGCGGAAATCATGCCCCCAATCCGAAATGCAATGGCATTCATCAATCACCAGTAAGGCTATCTTGTCGGCAATGACGGCCATGACCTGGGTTCGGAACCGCTCATTTGCCAGCCTCTCGGGCGAAATTAAAAGAATATCAATCTCATTGCGGTTAATTGTGGCTTCAACTTCGTCCCACTGAGCCTGATTATCCGAATTAATGGTAACAGCGTGAACGCCCATCCGTCGGGCGGCCT
>JAKJCY010000078.1:0-19632 GCA_022706235.1 Candidatus Hydrogenedentota bacterium
TGGCAGTCAGTCCCTTCTTTACTCAGTCTATGTGTTTTCACAAAAAGTGCCATTGTATATTCCGACGAGTTCAGGAAATCTGAATTTGGACAGCAGTGTTGTGGGGTATTCGTTGCTACGCCGGTTTATGACACCGGAAGGTAACAGGCACGGCGTTTCACTTCCTCTTGATTTGTTCAATCAAAGGTATCATAATAATACCGCAGGAACAGAGTTCTTATCCGGCCGGGCGGGGTGTTCAGGCAAGGCCCCCCGGTCCACTTAACAGGAGGCCCATGGAAATGTTGCAGGCAGGTGTTATACTCGCGGTTTTTATTTTTGGGATCCTTGCGGGAGGGGTACTGGTATGGCTGTTTCAAAGGAACGGGACCCGGTATCTCGAGGAACGGGTGCGCGCGCAGGTCAACACGGAACTGGTCGCGGCGCAGGAACGGCTGCGCGGCGCCGAACAGCAGGTGGTTGTGCTGCGGGAGGAACTTGAGACCTCCCGGAAACAGACCGAGTCTTTGGGGGCGAAGCTGTCCGAAGAAGCCCAGAGACGTTCCGCGGCGGATGCGACGAACGCACGTGTTCCGGAACTCGAGCGCGTTATCCAGGAACGGGAGGCGCGCATCGGCGCACTGTTACAGGAGAAATCCGGACTTGAAACGCAACTTGCGGAGATGCAGGCCCGTGTTGACGAGGAACGCAAGGCCTCGGAAGAAAAACTGGCGTTACTGAATGATGCTCAGGCTAAATTGTCCGAGGCCTTCAGGGCACTCTCCGCGGAGGCACTCAAGATCAACAATACCTCCTTCCTGGAACTCGCCAGGGAAAACCTGGAAAAATTCCAGGCCGCCGCGAAGGGCGACCTGGAAACCCGCCAGAAAGCCATAGACGAACTGGTCAAGCCGCTTCGGGAATCGCTGGAGACGGTGAACAAGCGCATCGGCGAGGTGGAACAGGCACGCACCGCGGCCTACGCCTCGCTGACCGAACAGGTGAAGAGCCTCGCCGGCACCCAGAACCAGCTCCAGTTGGAAACGGCCAATCTTGTCAAGGCGCTGCGCTCCCCCATCGCACGGGGCCGCTGGGGTGAAATCCAGCTCCAGCGCGTTGTGGAGATGGCAGGCATGGTGGAATACTGCGACTTCCTGCAGCAGGAATCGACCGACACCGAAGAGGGGCGGAAGCGTCCCGACATGATCATCAAACTGCCGAACAATAAAAACATTGTGGTGGACTCCAAGGTATCCCTGGAGGGCTACCTCGCAGCGCTGGAAGCAGGCGACGAGGCGATAAAACTGAATCGTATGAAAGACCATGCCCGGCAAGTACGCACCCATATCAGCCAGCTGGCCGCGAAGTCCTATTGGAACCAGTTCAATCCCACCCCTGAATTTGTCGTCCTTTTCCTGCCCGGCGAGCCCTTCTTCAGCGCGGCCCTGGAACAGGACCCCGAATTGATTGAATTTGGCGTTGACAAGCAGGTCATCATCGCCACCCCCACCACGCTCATTGCGCTGCTCAAGGCCGTGGCGTACGGGTGGCGTCAGGAACAACTCGCCGAAAACGCGCAGAAAATCAGCGAACTGGGCCGGGAACTCTATAAGCGCATCCGGGTGCTGGCCGGGCACTTCGAAGACCTGCGCAAAGGCCTCAACCGGGCAACAGAAGCCTATAACAGCGCAATCGGTTCCCTGGAAAGAAATGTTCTTGTGGCAGCCCGACGCTTCAAGGATCTTAGCATATCCGATGGAAGCGATGTTCCAGTCGTGGATATGATTGACAAACAGACGCGCACCCTTCAGGCCGAGGATTTTGTCGTACTGCCGGAAACCGATGCGGAAGAGGCGAAACAGGAGGGAGGTTGAAGTACGGGGCGTCCCGGGCGCAGGTATAAATCAAGTAAGGTAACTATTGTAGTCTAGTAACAGCATGTATTATAATAATTGAATCAATACAACAAATACAGTACTAGGGGATAAATCCGACAGGCATTAGTAAACAGGACACTTGCAAGCATACGGGGTAACAAGACGCCCGAACAATTTCGCAACGTGATGTCTAAAAAAAGAACGCAACATTAAAATAACGATTTGAACATATTCCCGCTGTTTTGAGGCTCTTATTTATTTCAGAAGGGGTGGTACTCATGACGAACCGGCAACAGATAGCGAGGTATCTTGAACAAGAACGGGAGGTCTTGATACCCGGGCTGGCGGCTGCAATCGATACGACATCACAAGACGGTTTGACGGTTTTGGTCAAGGACTGGCTCGAAAACCTGATAGCCCTGCTTCGGGATAAGCCATGCCCGTTAGCGGACTGGGCCGCACAGTTTACGGACTACATCCGTACACGGGAGACACCCGTCGGAGAGGCCTTCGCCAACATTGAGCGCCTGCGCAAGGCGCTGGTAGCATGTTGTCAAGGCAAAATTACCCGCGTAAGCGACAGCGACCTGCTGGCCGCTTTTTCCGATGCCACGGCCTTGTTTTCTCAGGCTGTTTTTGCGCAATTTGCCGAACCTCTTTCCAGGCAACCCGCCGTCCGCCGGCGCCCGCATCAGGATGGCTTGAAAACGGAAACGGCACCCCTGTCCGTTTTAAACGCCGGGGAAACCGGGGCATCGGATTCGGGACTCCGCTATATTCAGGAATATCTGTTGCCCCTGGTCCCTTTTGCCGCACAGCTGCTGGACGGCACGGGGAACATAATCTACAGTTCAAAAGAAATTACAGACCTTCCCGTAAATGGTTACGAAGGCCAGGAACCCCTTTGTTGTTTCCTTTACCATCAGCGCCATGGTGAACAGAGCGAATGTCCCTGCAAGGGGGTTTTTAAAACGGCCCAGTTTTACCTTGGCGAAATTCAGTACGATTCGCGCATGGAAATGAAGTGGTTTCGGCTGCTTATTGCGCCCGTGCCGGACGATAACGGCCGCATCGCGTGTGTGTTCAGTTGTGTGTACGATATGACCCGCCGCAAACAGATTCAGAAACAACTGGAAAGCGAGATTATTGAACAGCAGCGTTCTTCGCTGGTGGCCCAAATTTCAGTTACGGTGGCCCATCAACTGCGCAATCCGCTCAGCGTTGTGCTTGGATTTGCGGAAATGATGGCGAAGGGTCTGGCACCGGAACAGTACGCCGAGGCGGTAAGCCGCATCCTGCGCAATAGCATTCGCTGCAAGGATATTGTGGAGAGCCTGCTCGATTTTGGGAAAGGCATGCCCCTTGAACGGCGCGTAGTGGACTTTGAAGTACTCATTCGGGAATCCGTCCTCTCCCTGTTGCCCCCGGACCAAAACAGGCTGGTGACCTGGAATTTTTCCGGCAAACCGATGCTGATCGAGTGCGTTCCGGAACAAATGACGCAAGTGGTGCTCAGCATGCTTCAAAATGCTTTCCATGCGGCCCAATCCAAGATTGTCTGCACGCTAGATAACAAGGGCGACCTTATCCGATTGCGGGTGGTGGATGATGGCCCGGGTATTCCCCTGGACCTGCGCGAACGTATTTTTGAACCCTTTTACACCACCCGGCGCAGTGAAGGGGCCACCGGCCTGGGCCTGAGCCTGGCGCGTGCCGCCGTCGCGGATTATGGCGGCAGTCTGACGGTATGCGCCCCCATGCCGGGTGAACCCCGGGGTGCCTGCCTGGTACTGCAATTGCCCGTGCTGAACCAGAGCGGGACGGCACCCGAAACAGCGAACGCGCCCGGAAATGCCATTCAGGTACGCCGCGTCCTTATCGTGGATGACGAGAGCGACATGCAGGACCTTCTAAGAACATCGCTGTACCTGCACGGGTTTCTGGCGGACACGGTGGGCACCGGCATGGAAGCGCTTGAAAAACTCAAGCAAAACGATTATGGCGCGGTGGTTCTGGATTACAAGATCGAGGGCGTGTTGAGCTGTTCCCAGCTGTATGCTGAAATTACGGACCAATATGCGCACCTGATTCCGCATATCATGTTTCTTACCGGCGACATGCTGAATTATCAGGCCCGCGTTTTCATTAAAGAAACGGGGCGGCCCTTCCTGGAAAAGCCTTTCCGCATAAAAGACTTCCTGGCGAAACTGAACCGTTTGCTTGGCTGATGCGGGGTTTTCCGTCAGCCCGGAGGATGCTTCCTCCGTCTTTCCCGGTTCTCCCGTCAACGCGTGAACGGGAAAGACCGGGAAGACGGTTAAGGCTCACTATTTGGGTCATAACTGCCTGTGTTTGATGTTAGAATCGCCTCTACAAATCACTACCCGGTACGAGGATGGTAATTCCGTGCCATCCCTGAAAGAAAGAATCCCATGATGCTGAACATTCTCACTATGTCCTTCCTCCGTGGTCTGCCCGTGCTTACGGTATTGATGCTGTTGTCGTGCATTTATCCCGCAGCGCAACCGGCGCCCTCCCCCGGTACACCGGAATCTGACACTTCCGCAAAAGCGTCCTTTGAAGTCGTTCTGGAGCTGCCTCCGGGTGAAGGCAATCCCCGCAATTCCGAAGGTGATTTTATTTTACTTAAAGACGGCGGCCTGCTTCTCATCTATACCCGCTTTACCGGGGGCTCCGGCGACCATGCGGCCGCCTATCTGGCATCACGCCGTTCCACGGACGGCGGCGCCACTTGGAGCAAAGATGACACCGAGGTCGTTCCCAACGAAGGGGCCATGAACGTCATGTCCGTGTCACTGCTGCGACTTCAGGATGATTCGATAGCGTTATTTTACCTGCGCAAGAACCGCGAAGACGACTGTCGTCCCGTCATGCGCATTTCCCGTGATGAAGGCGTATCCTGGGGCTCTCCGGTCGAATGTATCGTTCAGCCCGTGGGCTATTATGTCGTCAACAACAGCCGGGTAATCCAGCTCCGGGACGGGCGTATTGTCATACCTGCCGCACGGCATGCATTGCGGGGCGAAGCGTTTTCTTCCCGGGGCCGGGTCGTCTGTTACCTGTCTGATGACGTCGGGAAAACGTGGCGTCCTTCGGCCACAGTACTGGAGGCGCCGCCGGAGATGCAGACAGGATTCCAGGAGCCCGGCATTGTGCAATTGCCGGACGGGGAACTGTTCATGTTGTTGCGTAACAGTAGCGGCGTGTTTTACCAGTCCCGTTCGGGCGACGGCGGCGACACCTGGAGCGAAGCGGCACCCACGACACTGAAGACGCCGGTATCCCCCGCCTCTTTCAAATTGATTCCCGGGACCGATGCCCTGCTCCTGGTTTGGAACGATCATGATGGCGCCGCTCCGGAAATTCAGGGGAAGCGTACTCCTTTCACGCTGGCCTTTTCGCGGGATAAAGGAAACACCTGGGAGCATAAGATCAATTTGGAAGACAACCCGCGGGGATGGTACTGTTATACGGCCATTGCCTTTACCGGCCGGCACGTACTGCTCGCCTATTGTGCGGGGGATACCCGTACCATGGGCGGGCTCGCCCTCACCCGTGTGGGGCGCATTCCCCTGCCGTGGCTGTTGGAGCAAGTGCGGTAGGGCCTGCAGGGAGTCCCCACGTTTTGTTTTTGGCCGTAAACGGACACTATTTCAGATGCAGGAGCGAGGATGCTTTCGTCACTCGGGATGTTTTATGAAGCGCACGCGGTATGGCTGTTGCCTTTGTTTATCTTTCTTTCGCGGATTCTCGATGTCAGCATCGGCACCCTGCGAATCGTATTTCTTGGGCGGGGCATGCGCCTGCTCGCCCCCCTGTGCGGCTTTTTCGAAGTGCTGATATGGCTGATGGCCGTGAGCCGCATTATGGGTGACGTGACCTCCTGGATTAATTACATCGCTTATGCCGGCGGTTTCGCCGCAGGCAACTTTGTCGGCATGTATATCGAGGGCCGCCTCGCCATGGGACTGTTGTCGGTGATGATCATCACACGCGGCGACGCCGCCGCACTGCTGCAAAAGTTCGCGCAGGGCAACTTCGGGGTGACCCAGGTGGGCGCCCAGGGAGTTCAAGGCAAGGTGCGCATGATATACTTGATTATCAAGCGAAAAGATCTTTCCCGTGTCTCGGCCATGTTGAAAACGGAGCAGCCGGACTCCTTTGTGGTGGTCAATGACGTCCGTACGGTTGCGGGAGGCATCTTTCCACTGGAAGCCAACAGGTCCAAAGGGCTGCGCAGATTTTTCCGGGGCGCGCGAAAGGGCAAATAGTCCGGGAATGGGAATCTACGGGAGACCTATGAAGCGAAACACATTACCGGTTAAGGAACGGATAGCCTCTCTTGGCGCCTGTTCTTTGTTTGAAGGTCTGCCGGCGGACCTGATGTGCGCCCTCGCGGAAATGGCCGGGGGAAGGGCGTACGAACCGGGAGAAGTCCTGTTCCACGAAGGGACGGGCGCCGATGGGCTGCACATTATCGTAAATGGACAGGTGAAGGTATGCCGGTACGGGCCGGAAGGCCGGGAGCACATCCTGCATATCTTCGAAGGGGTGGAGCCTTGCGGGGAAGTGGCCATGTTCGAAGGCGGCACCTATCCGGCCACGGCCGAAGCGCTGGCCCCATCCACCACCCTGTTCATCGCACGCCGCGACTTTCTCGAACTCGCGGGGAAACGCCCCGATTTATTGATGAACATGCTGGCGGTATTGTCGCGAAGGCTGCGCCGCTTCGTAGAGATGATAGACGACCTTGCGCTTAAGGAGGTGTCCACCCGGCTCGCGCGGCATCTGCTTGACCTCTCGCAACAGGCCGGCGGCACCCTTGAACTCGAACTCACCACATCGAAGGCCATGCTTGCGGCCCGCCTCGGCGCGGTGGCGGAAACACTGAGCCGCACTCTTGCCCGTATGCAGCGCCGCGGGATTATTGAAGTGGACGGGCGCCGCGTGCGGTTGCGCAATCCGGCGGCACTCCGGAAACTGGCTGAAGGCGATAAACTCTAGGCAACAGCCGGCCTGCCGTGCTTAGTCTTTTCTTCCCATCGGGGCCGGCAGAAAGATTTCCGGAGCCATCAGTTTGACTTCGGAAGCCATCAGCGGTTTGAACTGCATTCGCTGCAGAATGTCTTTTTCGATATCCACTCCGGGCGCCACTTCGATTAGTTTCAGCCCTTCTTTTTCCAACTTGAACACGCAGCGTTCGGTAATAAAAAGAATCTTGTGGCCTTCCTCGCGGGCGACCTTGCCGCTGAAGGTGATCTGACCGACCTTTTCCACAAACTTGACCGCTTTGCCGTCCTTACGGATGGCGAGTTTCCCCTCTTCCACAGCGATATCGGATCCGACCGCGGAAAATTCACCGCAGAACATGACCTCTGAAGCATTCTGGGTGATGTTGATGAACCCGCCGCTGCCGATGACATTGGCGCCCAGCCGGCTCACGTTGACGTTACCTTCGGCGTCCACCTGCGCCATGCCGACACAGGTGGCATCCAGCCCGCCGCCGTCATAAAAATCGAACATGACGGTCTGCGAAATGATGGCGGAGGGATTCCGGGCGGGACCGAAGTTTTTGCCGCCCTGCGGCAGGCCGCCGATCACCCCGATTTCCGTCGTCATTGTTATGTCTTTAAGCATGCCCTCTTCCTGCGCCACCTGTGCGACACCCATGGGAATGCCCACGCCAAGATTGATAAGGTCGCCCTTCTTCAGCTCGAGGAAAGCACGACGGCAAATCACTTTTTCCGCGGTCAGGGGCATCGGCTCCAGGGCACTACTCAAGTCCGCAATCTCATCGCCCACATAGCTCGGGTCGCAGTCCACGAACAGGGTGTGCGGATGGGTTTTCCGTGAGGTGGCGACAACCACGATATCCACCAGGATGCCGGGAATCCTGACGTCTATGGGGCGGGCGGGCGTGTCGCGCAGACGTTCAACTTGGGCGATAACGATGCCACCGCAGTTTTTGGCCGCCATGGCCGCCTCGAGACTTTCCATGAAGAGGGCCTCATTCTCGAGGGTGATGTTGCCTTCCGGGTCGGCGGAGGTGCCGCGTATCACAGCCGCATCCGCTTTTATCGGTTTGTAACGCAGCATTTCCCGGCCGCCCACTTCTAGTACCTCCACGAGATCCTCACAGGCGCGGGTGCGTTCGTTCAATTTGCCGCCTTCGATGCGGGGGTCCACAAAAGTCCCCAGGCCCACCCGGGTAATGAGGCCGGGCCGTCCTGCGGCGATTTCACGAAACCATTGGGTGATTACGCCCTGCGGCAGGTTGTAGGCTTCCACTTCGTTATTCGCGATGACCTTGACCACATTGTGGTTCAATCCCGAATGGCCCAGGATCATGCGCTTGACCATGCCGGGATGGGCAAAGTGGTTCATGCCCCGCTCCTCCGTACTGAACGGGCCGATCCCGGCCGCCCAGGCCACGGTAAGATCTTTGGGAGAACCCGTGGCCTGATACATCCGGTAAAAGGCGGGAAAGACCTCTTCGGTGGGCATGGCCTCCAGCAATACCGTGGCTCCGTCCGGAATACGTTTTACCGCTTCATCTGCCGTCAATACAATTGCCATAACGTTGCGCTTCCTTTAGTACTATTTTCCTGCCTTTAAAACAAAACTGGAAGGGGGTCACCTTGTTACACGCTCAGGCGCCTTGCACTGCCGCAAGGTTTACTTTCACTACCACTTTTTTCACGTGGTCAGGCGTTGCACCGTGCATCAGCTGCGGTGCATGCGCATCCCGGGGAAACAGCACCGTGAAAATGCCGGGGCGGTTGATTATCCGTATCGCCCCGTTCACGGGGCGTTCGAAAAAGAGGACATCCGATTCCGTATTATAAGGCGTTTTGACTGTCAGCGTCGCGCGCGGGAACCAGTCTATGCATTCCGTGTTTACGAGCGACATTTGAATATCCAGGTACCGGTCATGGGCCTCGAGCACGCTGTTTTCGACGGCAACGGTGTCATAACACATGACCCGCCCCTTAATCCGGTCGTCCAGAATGGGGACCATTTCGCCGGGTTCCGCCTCCGGTGTCAGGGACTGGAGGTACTCAAACGCACACCGCCAAACGGCATTGCCCGGATAATAAAAGTTCCAATTCGTAAATGCATCTACTATCATAACGGTCTCCCATGTGCCTTTTTCAGCGGATCGGCTCTTTTTTGGGGGTATGGTACACTACAATCATGGTCCTAGCCAAAAGCTGCTTTGCGTTCGTGTCCGGCACCGCCCGCAAACGTGCTATCATATGCGTCGCGTAGACGCTGTCGCTGCGAGGCCAGGCGCTTCGTGAATAAGGATGCGTTGTCAAAACGGTGTGTTTTGGTCGCCTGGCTGTTGGCCCGCACTCTTTCCCATGGAAGCGTACCGCGACAGGGTATACCGGATGTACCGCATGCTGTATTGAGGAAAGGACAGGAATGGAACTCAGGTGCCCCCGATGCCAATCACGCTTGTCTCTGGAGGATGTTTCGCCCGATGCTCCCGTGCGCTGTGGCGTCTGCAATGCGTTGTTTGTCGTGCCTGATGCCTCCAAGGCGGTCCACCCCGGCGAGGGGCCTGTTATTGATGTGCATGCGGAGCCTGTGAGCGGCAGCGACACGCCCGCCGGGCGGCCCGTGCCGGGAAACGGGCATTCCGGCGCCTCGGAATTTGAAAAATCGCGGGGCGCCTACGGGCCTTCGGGGCGGTATATTGTGATAGAAAAACGTATTCCGGTCCGGGACAGCCCGGATTTCGGGTGTTGCGGATGCGGTTGCCTGCTGCTGTTGCTCCTGTTTTTATTGTTTGTCGCGGGGTGCGCCTCCCTGACAATCTCATGATGCATGAACACATCCGCGCGGCGTATGAAAACAAGGGGAGGCGCGTAACCCGGTCGCGCCTCCCCAATCCTCTCCCCATGCCAAAAGGAAGTGTGATATATATTAGCCCTGAGGTGCCTTTGGTGATTTTAGTGCCAGCATCAATACAGCGACCGCCAGACAGGCGATACCGGCAATGACCATCGGCGCAAGCCAGACAGTCACATCCGCGGTCCCCACCGGAGCCCTGTCCTTGAAATAACCCGCGATTTGAGGTCCCACTATGCCGGCGACCCCGTAAGACAAGAAAACATACCCGTAATTCAACCCCACATTTTTATTGCCGAAGAAGTCCGCCGTCGCCGATGCGAACAAGGCAAAGTTACCGCCGAAATTAAACCCAATAATGCACGCGCCGACAATAAACCCCATCTTGGAGCCGCCCATCTTATAAAAGGCGAGCAGCATGATGCCTTGGAGAAAACACATAAGCACAATGGAACTCTTGCGCCCAAGTTTGTCGCTTATGGTGCCCCAGATTATCCGTCCCAATCCGTTGAGAATGGCGAAAAGAGCCATTGCCGTGCCCGCAATAATACCGGCTTCATTGGCTGTTGCTGCCGTACCGCTTGCCTGAAGAGCGTCAATACCGAAAAGCTTTATGATGCCTATAACCATCAGGCCTGCCATCGCCGAGGCCATGAAGGTTAGCCAGAGCATATAAAACTGGGGGGTTTTCAGCATTTGGCGTTCAGTAAAATCTACCTGTCCCGTGGAACCGCCTGCCGCGGCTACCGGCGGTGTCCAGCCTGCAGGCACATAGTTTGCCGGGGGATTTACCATGACCAGACTGCCCAGCACTACCAACACCAGAAAGGTCATGCCGTACACAAAAAATACCGCCTGAACGCCCGGCAATCCCAACATGCCATCCAGATTGTTCAACAATCCGCCAAACCAGCTGTCTCCCAACTTTACCCAGAGGGTGGCGCCAAAACCGAAACCGGCCACGGCAAACCCGGTTATCATGCCTTTTTTATCGGGAAACCATTTAACACATACTGCGATGGGAACTACGTAAGCCAATCCGATACCTGTTCCGCCAATGACACCGATACAAAGCAGTTGCATAATAAAGTTCGTGCCAAATAAGCCGCCCAAGATATAACCCAGTCCTAGTACAACACCGCCTGCCAAAGCAATAGGCCTCGGACCAACTTTGGCCTGCATCCGGCCAGCAATGACCATGACAACCGCAAAAAACGCGAGGCCGGCCGAAAAGATTAACTGTGTTTGTGTGGCGGTAAATTTATAAGGCCCCGCCTGATTTGTCAGTAGACCCGTGAAAACGCTCCAAGCGTAAATAGCGCCAAGTGAGAGCTGGATAAGGATTGCTCCCGCGACAATAATCCAACGATTCATTATTTTGTTTTCAGCCATGATAGGTATTTCTCCGATGGGGTAAAGAATGACTTTTGAAGATTACTAGACAAGGGAGCCGGCATCCCACGGATACCGGCTCCCGAAGATACAATTACGCAATAGGTTGCCGCCGCGGGGCGCTTATTTTTTCAGCAGGCGGTTGTGTTCGGCCACCAGCGCCTCCACCACGTGCGGGTCGGCCAGGGTCGTCGTATCGCCAATCTGGTCCACGGCATCTTCCGCAATCTTTCGCAGGATGCGGCGCATGATTTTACCGGAACGCGTCTTGGGCAGCGCCGGCGCGAACTGCACCACGTCGGGCGCGGCAATGGGGCCGATTTCGCTGCGCACGTGCATGACCAGTTCCTTGCGCAGCGCTTCGCTCTCTTCCACGCCGCCAACCAGGGTCACGTAGGCGTACAGGGCCTGGCCCTTGATTTCATGGGGCATGGGCGCCACGGCGGCCTCGGCCACCTTCGGATGGCTGACCAGCGCGCTTTCCACTTCCGCCGTGCCGATGCGGTGGCCGGACACGTTCACCACGTCGTCAATGCGGCCCATGAGCCAGTAGTCGCCGTCGGCGTCTTTGCGGCAGCCGTCGCCCGAGAAATAGAGATCGTTATACATGGTGAAATAGGTGTCGATGAAGCGGTCGTGGTCGCCCCACATGGTGCGCATCATGCCGGGCCAGGGTTTGCATATGCACAGTTTGCCGCCTTCGTTGACATCCACTTCCGAACGGTCATCGCGCAGGATGACCGGGTCCACGCCGAAAAACGGTCGGTTCGCGCTGCCGGGTTTCAAGGTCATCATGGGCAGGCCTGTAATCATGAAGCCGCCCGTTTCCGTCTGCCACCATGTGTCCATGATCGGGCAGCGGCTCTTGCCAACCACCGTGTAGTACCACATCCACGCTTCCGGATTGATGGGCTCGCCCACCGAACCCAGGATGCGCAGGGAACTCAGGCTGTACTTGTTCACCCAGTCGTCACCCTTCTGGATCAACGCACGGATCGCGGTGGGGGCGGTGTAGAACTGGTTGCACTTGAACTTGTCCACAATGTGCCAGAACCTGCCGGCATCCGGATAGGTGGGTACCCCTTCAAACATGAGCGAGGTGGCGCCGTTGGCCAGCGGGCCGTACACAATGTAGCTGTGGCCGGTCACCCAGCCGATGTCCGCTGTGCACCAGTAAATATCGTCTTCGCGAAGGTCAAATACATACTTGTGGGTCATCGCAACCTGCAGCAGATAGCCGCCCGTGGTGTGCACCACACCCTTGGGTTTGCCGGTGGAGCCCGAGGTATACAGGATGAAGAGCGGGTCTTCCGCGTTCATCGGCGTCGGTTCGCAGTCCGCGCCGGCGGCCGCCATGAGTTCGTCGTACCACAGGTCCCGGCCTTCCTGCATCTCGCAGGGTTCGGGATTGCGTTTTACAACGATGCACTTTTCGATGCTGGCGCAATCGGGCTTGGTCATGGCCTCGTCCGCGATGGCCTTCAAACCGATATGCTTGCCGGAACGAAGTGAAACGTTGGACGTGATGAGCATCTTGCAGGAGGCGTCGCCCACCCGCGTGGCGATGGCGTCCGCGCTGAAACCGCCAAACACGATGGAGTGGATGGCGCCGATACGCGTGCAGGCCAGCATCACGATGGGCAGTTCAATGATCATCGGCAGGTAAATACAAACGCGGTCGCCCTTCTTGACACCCAGGCTCTTGAGCACGTTCGCGAACTTGCACACTTCCGTGTACAGTTCCCGGTAGGTCCTCTTGATAACGTCATCTTCCGGTTCGCCCTGGAAGATCAAGGCCACCTTGTTCTCGCGGGCTGTGCCCATATGGCGGTCCAGGCAGTTATACGAAACATTCAGTTCGCCGTCCTTGAACCAGGTGTGCTCAATGGTGCGGCTTGCCGTGTCCCATACGTATTCCAGAGACTTGGTCGGTTCCTTGAACCAGGCCAGCTCCTTCTTCGCATGCTCCAACCAGAACTTGTCCGGTTCCTTGATGGAGGCTTCCCACATCTTCTGATATTCGTCTACGCTCTTGATGGCCGCCTTCGCTACAATCTCCTGGGGCGCCGGAAAGGTGCGGTTCTCGGTCATTAAAGAACTCATGCCTTTTTTTTCTTCTGTCGCCATAGTCGTTCACCCTTTCTTCTCGTTGTGGTTTCCCATTGACAGCGGGTGGATACCGGCCCGCCTTGCTTTACGTTTCGACTTCCATCGGCAAGCGCCTCCATCGGCCTGATGTATCCGGGTTAATGCCGCTGGACCGCGCTCTCAGCCTTGTTTACCTAAGGGTAAGTAACACGTTCCCGGGCAAAAATATGCCCCCGCATCCATGCTACCTACCGTTCGTTATAGAAACTATTGTATAGAAAGATCACTGCGAAATGCAAACAGGCATGTTGCGGGAGAGAAAAGAGGGAGCGACCCGACCCTTTACGGGGTGCTGATAAGGTCTCGGACGAGGGCGGTTTCATCGCATCCGGGAAACAAGGGGCACTGCAGGCAATCTTTAAACACTTTGTAGGGTAATTCGGAACGGTCTACCTCGGAGAAGCCAAGGCGGAGGAAAAAGTCGGGTATACGTGTAAAGGTATACACGCGCTCAATATCCATCTGTTTCGCCTCGACGAGTGCGGCCTCCACCAGTTTACGTCCGATGCCGGTCCCCCGCAAGGATTTGCGCACCACCAGGGAACGCACCTCGGCAAGGTCTATGAGGTCGATATGAAGTGCGGTCATACCCCCGACGCCTGAATCGTCCACATGGACATGGAAATCCCGGGCATTTTCAAACATTTCGGAAAGCCGCCGCGGCAGCACTTTGCCTTCCCCCGCCGCTTCATCCAGCAGGGCCTTCATGGCGACAATTTCCGTCAACTTTGGCTTTCGAATAATACCCATGTATCCATAACCTTCCATCCTGGCTGTATCCAACTCCTGCGGGCGTTGCCCGCACCCCAGACACGCGTCATTGCGAGCGAACCACCCCGACGCGTCGGTGTTTATTTTTAAAGAAACATGGTCATGATTTTGGAGTATGAGAGGAATACGATTGCTTATCAGCCGACTATTACTAATCGTCATTGCGAGGAACGAAGCAATCTCATCGCTAAACGGACTTGGTGTAAACCAGATTGCTTCGTTCCTCGCAATGACGAGATACGGGTCCTTTGTCATGGTTCATTTCTTGTTTTTTATAGGCCCTGGGGGGCGATAAGCTACTATGCTTCGTCCGGTACTTCGCCCGGAAAAAGAGGCACCTGCGGCGCAACAAAAATGTACCATCGTCTTTCATTACAAACAACTCTAACCACGGTCATTCCGGTCTTTTCGCGGCCTGGCACCCTCTTCGATATACGTCCTTTTTCCACCGCGAAAAACCGGAATTACGCGTTGTTTGTGGATTCTTGAACTAAACCAGAACATAACGCTCCTCTTGGTAACATAATTGATTGTCAGCGAAATGGCGTTAAGCGCCTAATAAGCCTTTGATACAAGAGTTGGCGCTTGCAGCCTGCCATATTCCGGGGACCTTTAAAAAAACACCGTCATCAGGGCAAGCCCTTTTGATGCTGGAAATGCCGTTGGATAGGATACCCAGTCAACATGCCCGTCCAGGTATAAGACATTGGCACCCCCGGGAACATGGTTAAAATCCGCATTGCCGTTGACGGATGCGGAAACGAGGTCCCACATCACGGGCAGTCCGCTTTCCGCCAGCGCCATTTGCCCCGGCGCATTTACATCCGTAATGAGGAACCGGGCGATGCCATCGGTAAACCTTAACAATTCGGACCGGTCCGCATTGCCCACGGGCAGATTTGGCGGTGATGCCAGCGCTGAGATGAGGCCGTGCTTCATCTCATCCTCGAGGTCCGCATCCAGAACGTTGTCGTTGTCCGGATTTTTGTCGCCCAACGGCCCCTGCAGAAAAGATTCCCCTTCCATGTAGGAAATCATGACCATGAGATACACCAGCTGGGCCGGCAGCCGGGCGGCCCCGGGCGCCCCGAAAAAGGAGGCGTCTATGGAGGGATCGGTATCCTCACCCTTGTCAATGACGTACCCGTAATACAGATAACTGGCATCCGCGCGGGACGGCAGTCCCGCATAAGGGCAGTACTGGCCCGGGAGCGCCTCGATAACCTGCAAGGGGTCATCGTCACTCGCGTCCGGGTCCGAAGGGCAAACCAGCACATTGAGGTCGGTCAGGTAATCGGGGTACAACCCTGTGATTTTCGGGGAAAGGGCCGCCCGCGCGTCGCCCTCGGTGCATCCCGCCGGCGTGGCCTCGCCCCAGGGCTCATCGGCATGCACCCGTGGATACCGCCCCTTCGATTCATCGGCGTAGAGGGCGAATATGGTGCCCAGCTGCTTCAGGTTGTTCTGGCAAGATTTGCGCCGTGCCGCTTCCCGCGCCCGTGCCAAGGCGGGCAGCAGAATGGCGGCGAGGATGCCGATAATGGCGATGACCACCAGCAGTTCGATCAATGTGAATCCATGTCGTTTCATTTAATGCCTTGTCCTTTATTTCTTCCGAATGTCGTAAGCAATTACCGCATCCCCGTGCCGGATAAACAGCAGGCCGTGGGCAATCGTGGGATGCGCCCAATGTTTGTCCGTACCTGCGGTTACCTGCAACTGTCCTTGGATGTCCAGTCCTTCCGGGCTTGGCTTAATCAGCGAAACCACGCCCTTTCGCGGGCCTTCATACACATACAGCATACCGTCCGCGTACACGGTGTCCGCCTGGGATATCTTCTTTTCATCCCACATGACCTCGCCCGTCGCCAGTTCCAGGCAGACCAGACTATTGCGTTGGGCGCCGCCATAGATATAGCCGTCCACCAGCACCACGCCATGATGCTGGCAGTCAAGCGTCTTATCGGTCCACGCTTCCGTCACTGCGCCGCCGTCGTCCGACAGTTTCAGCGCAACACCGCCGGATTTGTAACCGCTCGAACAATACAACAGCCCGTTCCCGTATACGGGAGACACGGCATTAATATCATACTCCGTACGGTGCTCGTGATGCCACAGCAATTTTCCCGTGCCCGGGTCCATGCCCAGCACCTGCGTGGCGGTCATGGTGACCAGGATGCGGTGCCCGTTGTGGGTGATAATGACCGGGGAACAGTAGGAAGCCCGGTCCCGGATGTCGTTCATGGCCCATACGGTATCCCCGGTCATCTTGTTCAACGCCACGACCACCCCGTCATTGCCGCCCGGCGTACAAATAACGGTATCGCCCTCGAGCAGCGGGGATTCCGCCAGGGACCAGGTGATGTTTTCTCCGCCGAAGCGCTCTAGGATATTGACTTGCCAAAGCCCCTTCTGTTGGCTGACATCCAGGGCATACAGGACGCCCAGACCGGAGAGCAGGTAGGCCCGGTCGCCGTCAATGGTGGGCGTGGACCGGGGGCCGGGCGCCTGGGCGTCCGGGGTTTCAGGGCCGTAGACGATCCGGCCTGTCTTGTTCCCCTGCAGGTCCAGGATGAACAAACGCCCTTGTCCCTCTTCGTCCATGCCGGTCACAAAAAGGCGTTCCCCGGCGACGGACACTGATGAAAATCCCTCGCCAATGCCCTCGGCAATCCAGGCCACCGGCGGTCCGCCTTCAGGCCAGGAGGACAGCAGTCCTGTCGCGGTAAAGTGTCCGTCACCCGATGGCCCGCGGAAACGCGGGCTTTCCGCAAGGCTGGTGGCGGCGATAAGCAGCGGAATCAGTATGGTTAACACTGTATATTTCATTCCGAAGTCACTCCTTGAAAATAAGATGGCTCATTCACGTTCAACCGGGTAAGTGTACTGTATGAATCGCCGGTTGCTCAACTGTGCTGATCCCTCCCGGATGCGGGCGGCGAAAAGGGCTGCCCGTTACCATTCCACGCAAAGTTGATGTCACCTCTGTAAATCTGCTAGCGTTTAGAACGCTTTTGGGCGTGGACAGGTGCCGGATAACTCAGGTTGTACCACACTTATCCGTGCAGAAAGACGCCAAAGGTGGTTTCGGGACGGTTGTGTGCCCTTAGGTCCGTCTATTTTTCTTAAGTCACCAACCCGGGTAACGGCGTATACCTTTTTGTACGTAAAGACCGTTCAGCCCGGCGTACGTGGGGAGCAACGCATGAGTACAACTTTGGAACCGAGGCTGTTAAGCGGCAATCAGGCGGTTGCCTGGGCTGCCCTGCATCTGGGCGTGTCCCTGGGCACCGGATACCCCGGTACGCCGTCCACGGAGATTCTGGAGAATTTTTCCCTGTTGGGCGGCCGCGCACAATGGGCGCCTAACGAGAAAGTCGCGCTTGAAGTGGGTATTGGCGTTGCTTACGGCGGTGCACGCGCCCTGGTGACGATGAAACATGTGGGCGTCAACGTGGCGGCCGACCCGCTCTTCACCGTGGCCTATACGGGCGTGGAAGGCAGTCTGGTTTTGGTATCGGCCGATGACCCGGGCCTGTCCTCCAGCCAGAATGAACAGGACAACCGGCGTTATGCCGTGGCGGCGAGCGTCATGATGCTTGAGCCGGGGGACGCGCAGGAAGCCTACGATTTCCTCTTTGACGCGTTCACCCTTTCCGAAACCTGGAAACTGCCGGTCATGTTCCGCATGACCACGCGAGTCTGCCATTCCCGGGGTATCGTGACGCCCCGTGAACCCGCGCCCCAGGCGAAGCCGCCCCATTTCGTGCGCAACCGGGCGGCCTATGTCATGATTCCGGGATACGCGGGCCCGGCGCACCGGCGGATGCGCGCCAAGATGGCGCAAATCCTGGAATGGAACGAAAACTCCGCGCTAAATAAGGTGTACGAAGGCGACACTTTCCTCGGCATCGTGACCGCGAGCGTGGCCTTCCAGCATGCCCGCGAAGCCGCGCCAGATGCGAGTTTCCTCAAACTCGGCATGACCTACCCGCTGCCCCTGGAGCGGATTAGGCAATTCCGGAACACCGTGGACCGCTGCATCGTCATCGAAGAGGGCGACCCCTACCTGGTGGACGCCATGCGCGCCGCCGGCATCGAATGCGAAGGCAAGGCGGAGATGTACCGTTTCGGCGAACTGAATATCACGCGCGTGCGCCGCATTCTCGCCAACGACACGAGCCCGGAGCCGGCCCTGCCCAAAGGAAAACCGCCTGAACTGTGCAAGGGCTGCCCCCACCGCATGGCCTTCAGCGTCCTGAAAAAATATGATTGTGTCATTTCGGGCGATATCGGCTGCTATACCCTGAGCGTCCTGCCGCCTTTCGAAACCCATGACAGCTGCGTGTGCATGGGCGCCAGTATTGGTGTCGGCCTCGGCCTGCGCCACGCCCTGCCCGAGGACGAGGCGCGCCGCATCGTCAGTGTCATCGGCGACAGCACTTTCGTCCACAGCGGGATTACCGGCCTGGCTGAAATGGTCTATAACCCCCCGAAAACCGGCCACGTTGTCATCATTCTGGACAACGGCACCACCGCCATGACGGGCATGCAGGAACACCCCGGCACGGGACGCACCATGGAGCACAAGAAGACCGGCCGCATTGTCTTTGAGGATGTGGCCCGCGCCATGGGCGTCACCAACGTGCTGGTCATCGAAAATACGGCCGAGTTTGACCGCGCCCTGAGCGACAGCCTCGCCCGGGATGAATTGACCCTCATTATCCTGCGCAAGATGTGCAGGCTGGCGGAGCCCAAACTGAAGCAATACCAGGCCGAAACGGAGTCCTGCCATGAATAAAACTTCTTCCATCACCAATGTCGTTATTGCCGGGTTGGGCGGCCAGGGCGTCATCCGCGCCGCGAACATCCTGGCCGAAACCGCCTTCCGCTCCGGGCTCGATGTGAAACAGGGTGAAATACATGGCATGAGCCAGCGCGGCGGTTCCGTTACCAGCGACGTGCGCTTCGGCCAAAAAGTCTACAGCCCCATGGTCCCCACCGGTGAGGCGGATTACGTGCTCGTGCTCCATCCCTCCCAGGTGGACAATAACCGTTACCACAAAAAAGAAGGCGGTTATTTCTTCAGCGTATTCGACCTCAAGGACGGTCTGGTGCAGCTGATTGATCTGGACAACGACGCTTCCACTCCCGTTACTGAACGCAACTGTAATATCGCTTTGCTCGGCATGCTCAGCATCCATCTGCCCTTTGACGACGCCGTCTGGGAAATCGCCATAAAAAACAACCTGCCCAAGAAGGTGCATGATGAAAACCTGGCCGTGTTTCACTATGGAAAGAGTATCGTTCCAAAAGGCTAGGATAAGGGAAAGTCTTTCCCGCCCTGGTTGAGCGTCTGTTTTATGACTTCTCAAAAACGCTGTAGCGTAGAAGTCCCGGACCAGGTTCTGTAGATGCTGTGTCCATCGGCATACATCCCCCGGCGCTTCGCGCCACCCCCTTCAAAGGGGGATTTCTCCTTGGCGACCTTTGGTCTTAGAGAGTGCACGGAATGTCGAGATTGCTTCACTTCGTTCGCACTGACGGCTACATGGATACGGCGGCATCGCGAGTAAACCGACACCAT
>JAKJCY010000078.1:19642-20296 GCA_022706235.1 Candidatus Hydrogenedentota bacterium
GATAATTGCGCAGGCCCTTGAAGTGACTTTCCGTACACGCTCTTAGATACGGTATTTTGTCTTTCAATAAATTCCTGTTGCGCCAAGCCATCCCTATTGTATCGAGCTTGCGACAGCACCTTGAAAGGTCCCCCTTTGAAGGGGGTGGCGCGAAGCGCCGGGGGATGTAAAGGCACTGTAAGTCATTCTTGCCGCCACCGTCCACGCCGGACTACCGGTATAATCATCGTCTATAAAGGCGTCATAGACCCGGTTCGTGAAACTCGAAAGCGAGGGACTGTCCCTCGCACATTTGCGAAGACAGAGACTTCACTCTTTCCGAAGTTAAAAGCACGTCACTTTTCAAAAAGTTGTCACTCATTATGACTGATTTCGTGGTCTGTCCCTGAACTGTCCTGAATTGTCCCCAGGGGGTCAATCCCTTTTCTCGCTTCAGGGCAAGACCTCCGGTGCCAATACCCAGCACATCGGTGGTGCAGCACTTCCATCATAAGAATACTTCTCGCCGTTTTGCCAGAGATAGGCCGCGCGGATGGCAAAAGCAATGGGATTAGTTCCCTGCTGCCAACCTGTCAGGTAGGCTATCGCCTCGTTTATTTTAATACTGAAGTCTACATTCACATCTGCAGGATGAGGTACTGACGGTGGTGTAAC
>JAKJCY010000079.1 GCA_022706235.1 Candidatus Hydrogenedentota bacterium
TCACCTTCAACCGGTTCGCCTTCGACCGGTTCGCCTTCAACCGGCTCACCTTCAACCGGTTCGCCCTCGACAGGTTCGCCTTCTACGGGTTCACCTTCAACAGGTTCGCCTTCTATCGGTTCGCCTTCAACCGGCTCACCTTCAACCGGTTCGCCCTCGACAGGTTCGCCTTCTACGGGTTCACCTTCAACAGGTTCGCCTTCTATCGGTTCGCCTTCAACCGGCTCACCTTCAACCGGTTCGCCCTCGACAGGTTCGCCTTCTACGGGTTCACCTTCAACAGGTTCGCCTTCTATCGGTTCGCCTTCAACCGGCTCACCTTCAACCGGTTCGCCCTCGACAGGTTCACCTTCGATCGGCTCGCCTTCAACAGGTTCACCTTCAATGGGTTCACCCTCGACAGGTTCGCCCTCTACGGGTTCGCCTTCAACAGGCTCACCTTCGCATATGTTTGTATGGATGCAACCCTCGATTGGGTCACATACGTCCTCAGTACAAGGATCACCGTCGTCGCAATCTATGGGTGTAAAAATACAACCGCCGGAGGCCGGGTCGCAGGTATCTTCCGTACACGCGTTGCAGTCGTCACAATCCTCATCCGCGGTGCAGGGCTTTTCCGTCAGACAGAACGCCAAACCGCCCTCTTCCTCAAATGCCGGCATCGGCTCCGGACCACTTTCCGGGGCAACCTGCCAAAGGCCATCGCCAACCAGAGAGTTGACCCAACCAAAGCGGCACATGAAGTCCTTTTGCGGTCCAGACAAGCACCGGATACTAATGAAATATTCGCCCGGGCACAAGTTGAGACAGGCATCCAAGTCGACATTATATTGATAGACGGTCAACGGAACGACGTCACCTATCAGCTCATTCCAGAAAAGTACACCCGACGCCGCTACCTCTTTTTCGGGCGTCACGACTAATTCCTGCGGGGTATCGAAACTGCCGCCCGCAATCAGAATAGCAAATGCATTCGGATTCAGCGCACAGTTAAAGCCGCTGTAATCCACTTCCACGCCCCACCAGTGGACGTCACACAGGCGTCCGGGGCTGGAAATCGAGAAATTGTCCACCGGTAGATTGGGCAGATCCGGTGTTCCCCATAACGAATCATCGCTGACGAAATAAGTAAGCCAGCGATCCTCAAAGGGATTGCCAAACGCCTGGCCATAGAGCAGGCCTTCCGTCGGACATTCAATGTCGCCCTCTACTTCGCCTTCATTAGGTTCACCTTCTGCCGGTTCACCTTCAACAGGTTCGCCCTCGACCGGTTCGCCTTCCACAGGTTCACCTTCAACAGGTTCACCCTCGACCGGTTCGCCCTCCACAGGTTCACCTTCAACAGGTTCGCCCTCGACAGGTTCGCCCTCGACGGGTTCACCTTCCACAGGTTCGCCTTCTATCGGTTCGCCTTCAACCGGTTCGCCCTCGACAGGTTCGCCTTCCACAGGCTCGCCTTCAACAGGTTCACCCTCAACCGGCTCGCCTTCCACAGGCTCACCTTCCACAGGCTCGCCTTCAACAGGTTCACCCTCAACCGGCTCGCCTTCAACGGGTTCACCTTCAACCGGCTCGCCTTCGACCGGTTCGCCTTCCACAGGCTCACCTTCTACGGGTTCGCCTTCAACAGGTTCGCCTTCCACGGGTTCACCCTCAACCGGCTCACCTTCCACAGGCTCGCCTTCTACGGGTTCACCCTCGACCGGTTCGCCTTCAACGGGCTCGCCCTCGATGGTAACAGTTCCGTCCTCGGTAGTAACCTCCAGGTCAATGGCATTGGGATCGCTGACGGAGGTCGTAACCGGTTCGTCGGTAACCGTGATCGGCGCCACGGTTCCCGGTGCTCCCAAGACAGTGAACGTAACTTTTACGATTTCGTTCACTCCGGGCGCAAAGGTTTCAGGCGGGTCAGCAAAGGCATCCAAGCTAATCGCAAATCCAAGTTTGCCTGCACCCGCACCGCCAGTGTTTCGAATAAATGTTGGCGTTCCGGTCACCCCAGATCCCAAGGCATTGGACACATAGGAAAGTTCCGCAGGATTGAATCCGAGACTGAAACCGAGAGCACTTTCGTTGCCCTGCGCATTCAGCAGAATGGAAACGACCACTTGCGCGCCGGACGATGCCGTTGTACTTTGAACCGAAATAATGCTCGCCGCCTTATCGGAATCCTTCTTAAGCGCCTTTGGCATAGGCACCGGCTCTGTCGGTCCCGCGGCAGGCTGCGGCGCAACCAGCGCTGCATAATACCGTCCGGCCTGAACCCAATCACTGGACAAGATTTTCCCATCACCAGCGGCGTCATAGGGCGCACAGTCCGCGCGCTGGAACTCGGAACCCAGGGTTACCGTGTCCAAGGCCGCATAGAAACGGCCTACCTGCACCCAGTCGGTGCTTTTGTACACCAAGTCGCCATTGGGCCGGGGCGCCACATCCGCTTCCAGACCTGCAGGTTCGCCTTCTACGGGTTCACCCTCGACTGGCTCGCCCTCAATGGGTTCGCCTTCGACAGGCTCACCTTCCACCGGCTCGCCTTCACCTTCTATTACAGGAGCATCTGAAAGGCAGAAGGCCAGGTTGTCCGTAACCCCCATGGGGCCAATCTCCCCACCTTCGGGAATCTCTAAGAGGACACCGTCGCCAAGAGGCGAATTCACCCACCCGAAGTAGCATTGCTCCGCAGCGGCATGCATGCTCCGGATATTGATAAGGTAGTCACCGGCAGCCAAATTCACGGCGATGCATTCGTCCAATGCGGCGACATACCGGTAAACGGTAAGGGGAGAGCCACTTCCTTCAAAGACAACGCCGGTCGCGACCGCCAGGCGTTCGGGCGTGACTTCCTTTTCAATGATACCGGGGATGTCGCCCCCCGCAAGAATGATACGGAACCGGTTTTCCGCCAGCAAACAATTTTGCCCGCTGCCGTCCACTTCAACCCCCCACCATTGGACGAAGCAAATATTGCCTTCCGCGGAGAAATTCTCCACCGGCCACGGGTTGGCGCTCCACAAGGCATCATCGCTGAGATAATAGTTCGGATTGGGATTGTCCGCAAGATCGCCCAATTCCTGCCCGAAAAGGCTTCCTTCCGGACAGGTGACCGGCGGCACGCACCCGGGAATGGCGTCATGCATACACTCGCCATTGAGGCAATAGTCCGTCGTACAGGGGTCAAGATCATCACAGTCTTTGGGTTCGGATACGCATACCCCATTGACACAAGATTCGGTGGTGCAAGGGTCGCCATCATCTTCACAGACAACCACCGTAATAATGAACTCACAGGAGGTCTGGCAAATATCGTCCGGAGGCGTCAGTTCCGGGAAGTACGTGGTGTGCGTGTAGGTAATAGTATTGTCGCCGGGAAGCGCTGCGCCCGGGTCGAACATGGTCCCTGTAACACCGGGACCGCTGAATTCGCCGAAGGCGGGAGACGCACCCAGGGAAGCCAGATTCACCGGCGGCGCATCCGCGCAAATGGCAAGGCCTGCCGGGCAGGTCACGTCCGGACTGACCTCTATCGTCAGGCTTGCGAAGGCACTGCATTCAGCGCCGATGCTTGACGTCGCTACCAGATAATAGGTTCCGCTATCGGCTCCAGCCGCGTTGGGGATACTTGGTTCTTTTTCAACTGCGAAGAAACCATTGGGGCCGCTCCACTCCCATGTCATATTCTCATCGGGAATATTACAGTCCACAAAGAACGAAATCGTCCCGCCATTGCATACCTTTGAAGTACCGAAAACGGTTACTATTGGCGCATCAGGAGCGGAAATCGTTACTGTTCTCTCTTGAATATTGCAACTGACGCCATCGGTGACTTTTACTTTCCACGCCCCGGCGGGCAGGAACTGGAAAATGGCTGGTTGACCGCTGGGCGGTATGGACGTTGACCAAAAGTTTTCGACACTACCTACAAGCTTGTACAGCTTGTAGGAGAACTGATAGTCGAATGGCGCGGCCCCCGGTTCCGCTTTAACAGTGATCGTCCCATCCGAGGAAACACAATCGCTTACATTGGAATGGAAAATATAATCCAAAACGAAGGGGTCATAGATGTTAATCGTTTTTTCCAGTGTGGTCGGCGGCGCGAGGCAGGGGCACCCGACATAGGCAATAATGTTTATTGCCTTGGGACCGTCGAGCACCGCCGGCAGCAACGTATAGGGGATATCCGCGAAGGGCGCAAAAGCCGGAATCGACACCGTGCCGTTGGCAAGCGTGTGATGCACCCCCGAAACGGCGGAACCGGCGACATCATAGTCAATATCCACCTGTATGGACTCGTCTAACAGAGGCGGACGCAGAAAGCGCAAGAAAGTGGTGCCGCATCCCTGAAACGCGTCATAGGTCTCCGTGCCATTTTGAAAACTTTTAATCTCCATGCCTTCCGCGGAACTGAAGCTTTTAGCCTCGAGGAACACCCCGGAATCCCCGGGTTCAATTAATCCGGCGATGGGAGACCCGTCGGCAAGGGCCAGTTTGATATGATAGGTGGCGCAGGGCACGAGATTTTCCATCCTGGCCGTCAGCACCGTGGTCCTGCCATCATAGGAAATGGTAGGGGAACCCACAGGAACATCCACATAATATTCAGAATTGGAGGCGGAACAACCGGTTTCAAAAGGATTAAGAATGTTAAACGGCACGTTTGGATGAATATCTCTGATGGTAACAGGAGCACCATTAGGGAGCAACGCAATGTTGATGGCATCATTGCTGTAGGAACCGCTGATACCGGGACCGGAAACAAAGAAGCCGAACACATCATTCCAGTTGTTACCGCAGACAGGGTAGTGTTCAGAGGCAAAGATATACCGGAATTCAACGACATCCCCTACCGGGATAAAGTCAAATTCGAGAGAAACGGTGTCCTCCAAATAGGCACTGCCCGCCCCCCACAACGACGATGCAAAATCCCGGAGATCATCATCGCCGTTGGTGTTGAACTGATGCTCATGATTGGTTTCGGTATTGGGTCCCACCATTTCCGCAACCTTTCCCGTGGAAAGGACGATGCCTGATTCCAAGGGAAAGTCCCCGCCCGGCACCCGCGTAAAATACCCAATCTGCTCTGTACTGTTTCCTTTTACCAAGGTAACATTCTTCGCCTGCAGGCATCCCTGGATAAATTCCTCTTTCACCAACTGCTCTGGGGCTTCACCGGCTGTCACCGTAATGGCGGACTGGCCTGCCGCCATGGGCGAAATACCCAAGGCAAGCAGCGCAAAGACCGCTCCCGCAAGCATTACCCTGTTTACAACGCCGTAAATGTTGAACATTCCACTATGTTTTTTCATCGCCTTCAACTTCCTTTCATAAAGGTTGGCAGGGAACGCCGTTTCGTGTTGCCTCCGCTACACGGACTTCCCTCGTCCCGAACATACAAACAAAAAAATCTCAACCTCCGACAAAACCACACACACCGCACACGGCACAACCCGTGCTGCGGACTGAATTCATTACTTTGACGGCGCTTTTCCTTCGCCCTCAGCCTGCTTGAAACCTAACGCCCAAGGATTAAGGAAGACACATCTTTTTAATTATAACAAACATATGTAAAATAAGTCAAGGTGAATTATCAGTTTTAAATGACTCAAATAGTGCCAAAAGAAAAAAGGAAAATGATAGATTGTTTGCGCCGAAGGAAATTACTAACTTGTTGTTTTTGTTAGCGCAAGGATTTTAAAGGGGAAATAATGTCATGATTTATAGTATTGACGCCCTTGGCCTGCCTTGTTAACCGTTTCTGAAAAGGTCGTCCCTGCAGCACAGGGCAATTGAAGGTTAGTAACGAAACAAGTACTTCTTTTCTATATTTTTTAGATATACGGTAAAGCGATATGCCAAGGATTCTACCAGGAAACGCGATTCACTACCAGGGACCGGCATCCGGCGTGCGTTAAAGCAGCAGCACCCGGAGAAGCCCTGTCGGCAGAAACCATCCTCCGGGAATTCATTTACCAGTCGGGCGGCTTGTGGTTAAGGCTCATGTTGGATATAATGGGGGGACACAAAAGCCATGTGCAACCATTGCGGTCTATAATCGAAGAGGACGAAGGTTGCCACCAAGGAGATACCAATCATGAATATAACCTTATCCAAGACAATGAGCATCCTACTTCTGTTATGGATTGTTGCGTCGGGAGCAGCAGCGCTGCAGTTCGGGAATACAAATGAGGCCCTGGAGGGCAAATCCACCGAAGGAGAGACGTTGGAGGGAGAAACGGCAGAGGGGGAAACCGTGGAAGGCGAAGCGGTAGAGGGCGAAGCGGCAGAAGGGGAATTAACGGAAGGAGAGATAATAGAAGGAGAAGCCGTCGAGGCAACCATAGTAATTCCCAATGTGTCACGTAAACCTCTCGAAACGGCCCGGACGCTTATCGAAGGCCATTCCTTGACACTCGGTACCGTGTCGCATGAATGCAATAACATGCTTGCGGAGGGGATGGTGGTCAGGCAGTTTCCAGCCCCGGGCACGCTTGTGGCGGAACAAGTCCCGGTGGACCTGGTGGTAAGTACGGGCAGGTGTCCCCTGGGGTGCGACAGTTATGGTTTAGAAGAGTGGGGCCTGGTATTTCTGGCGGCATTTGCTTTTCTGACGCTTCTGACCCTGGGCTTGTTCATTGGAGAAGGCGGATTCGTCAATCCCTTCGATATTCTTCGTTAACCTGGGAAAAAAGCGGGCTATGCATTTTGAAAAAGGCGAACACCTGAGAACCAGGGGCGGGCCCCTGGAAAAACAGCTCCGTTTTCGGATTCAGCCGCAAGTTGTGTATTATACTCGCTTCAAGAAGAGATTCCCCACCGGTCCCGGAATCGGCATGCGGGACACATAAGCATCCGAAACAGAGAAGGAGAACCAAATGGCCGTGTATTTTCCCGAAGTATCGAAACCTGTCGCCTTTGAGGGCCCGGATTCCCGAAATCCCCTCGCCTTCAAGCACTACAACCCGAAGCAAAAAGTGCTGGGTAAAAGTATGGCGGACCACCTGCGTTTTGCCGTGTGCTACTGGCACACCTTCAAGAGCGGGGGCGCCGACATGTTCGGGGTACCCACCATGACCCGTTCCTACAACCAGGGCGACAGTCCCCTCAAAATAGCGGAGCAGACCCTGGAAGCGGCTTTCGAGTTCTTTACGAAACTGGGCGTGCGTTATTGGGCCTTCCATGACACGGATGTGGCCCCGGAAGGCGCGACTCTGTCGGAAACGAACAAAAACCTGGACCACATCGTCAGACTCGCCAAAAAAATGCAGCAGGACACGGGTATCCGCCTGCTGTGGGGCACCTGCAATCTTTTCTCCCATCCGCGGTTCATGTCCGGTGCGGCAACAAATCCCTCTCCCGATGTCTTCGCCTTTGCGGCGACCAAGGTGAAGAAAGCCCTGGAAGTGACCAAATACCTGGACGGGGGGGGCTATGTGTTCTGGGGCGGGCGCGAAGGCTATGAAACACTCCTGAATACGGACATGGGCCGGGAACTGGATCACCTTGGCCTGTTTTTAACTATGGCGGTGGACTATGCCAAGAAGATCAAATTCAAAGGCCAGTTTTATATCGAGCCCAAGCCAAAGGAACCGACCAAGCACCAGTACGATTTCGACGCGGCCAGCTGTTACGCCTTCCTGCAACGGTATAAACTTGACAAGATTTTCAAGATGAACCTGGAGGCGAACCATGCCACGCTGGCCGGACACACGCTCATGCATGAGATTGAATTCGCAGCCGCCAACGGCATCTTCGGTTCCGTGGACGCGAACCGGGGCGATATGCTGCTGGGTTGGGACACGGATCAGTTCCCGACGGACCTGTACGACACCACGCTGACCATGTATTCCATCCTGAAGGCGGGGGGATTCACCACGGGCGGGTTGAACTTCGACGCCCATATCCGCCGCCAGTCCGTAGATCCGATTGACCTGTTCCACGCCCATATCGGCGCCATGGACTGCTTCGCCCGGGGCCTGAAAATCGCCGCAAAACTGCATAAGGACAAAGCCTTCGCGAAATTCATCAAGCAGCGATATAGCGGGTGGGACACCGGCCTCGGCAAACAAATCGAACAAGGCAAAGCCGGTTTTGAGGAACTTGAGGCGTATACCTTCAAGAAGGGCGAACCGAAACTGGTCAGCGGCAGGCAGGAAATGCTGGAAAACCTGTTGAACGATTACCTCTGCTGAACATAAGCATGTTGTAACAACAAACAAAGGCGGACATCCCGAACAAGGAGGTTCGCCTCTTTCATTCTTGTTGCCCGACACCCCGTCAGACTCTGGAATGGCTGTCATATAGGCGGTACCGTTGATTCAAGTGAAAGCGCAAGCATGGCTTGCGCACTCCAAAACGTTCGTAACGCCGGGGCGCGGGCAGCCAATGTATTGGAAACGATTCCCTCATGGCCCGGATACATTGCCGTGGTGCTAAAGCGCCTTCGGAGAGATGGTATAATGGTTCCAGGTATGCGAAGCGGCACGGACACCATGCCCACCGAAACAGAGGCCCTGACTCCCGGGCATCAAAAACCATGGGCATGATGCGTCTGCCGGATTTGAATACGCCGTCTGTTACGCATTTGAGAGCGTTCGGGGCGCGACCGGCGCCCTCATGTAAGGCAAGTCCGTGACTTCCAGAGTCCAGTACCGGACGAAACAGTCTGAAATTGCACATCCACCGGAGAGTGCATCCCAGTTTAAGGAGTACCTATGAAGCGGCTTTTTTTTTGCCTGACATTTCTTGTGACCGTTTCCTTGAATGCAAATGGGGAAGCGACCTTTGACGCCTCCATCACGCCCGGTGCGACTGAATCCGGGCCGCGCATCGAATTTCATCAGCGGGTGGAAGGGGAAGAAGAACCCCCGCTGCTGGCGCCCGCGTATGAGTTGATGACACAGCCGTGCATGGGGTGGCGTTTCCAGGCGGGGGTAACCCTGTACAACGCGGATGCGGACCGTGAATTAATGCTATTGACCTCGTCCGCGGAACTGGGCGGCGCTTTACTGGTAATCATCGCCTTGGAAAACAACGCGAACATTTCCCTTCAGATTCCGGGCACGGCGGGCGCCTGGGCCATGGCGCCCATGAAAGGCGACCGCGTGGCCATCGGCACTTATTTTGACGGGAGTATTCATATCTACAATCTTCCGGAAAATAAACTCACCGATGTGGTGGCTATTCCGGGCGAGGCTTACATTTGGAACCTGGTGGAGGGCGGAGACGGCCGCTTGTATGGCGGCACCTATCCCGGGGGCAAGTTAGTTGCGCTGGATCAGGCTACCCTGAAACTGGAGGTATGCGGACAGGTTGCCGCGCCCAACCGTTTTCTGCACGAGGTAAGTCCCCTGCCGGATGGCCGCCTGCTTTGCCGGGTGGGCGATGAGGCACCGGGCCTGTACCTGTATGACCCGGCCGACAAGACCTTTACCGCCGCGCCGGAGAACCTGGCCGGCATCACGGGGGGCACTATCTGGGACACCTATTTCGTTACAAGGGGGCAAATCTTTAACGCGGAACTGGAACCGATATCGCCGCCTCCCTTTACACTTCCGAAGGCAAACGGAGAGGACTGGTCCATCCTGACGGCGGTTACAAACAAACAGTTCCTGTTCCTGCAACAGGGTAACGCCGTTTACCGGTACCAGGCCGGGGACAAGGGGCTGACCCGGGTCTATGATTTTGACTTGCGTGGCGGCACCCTGCTGACATCGACAGAGAAGGGAAGCCTTGCCGGCATACGCGGACAGCAATATTTTCATATAAAGACCGGGGATGAAGTCTTGTCCCGCCAGCAACTGAACATTGCATCACCGCCCCGGATACCGACCTTTTTGCAAACCGACGCAACCGGACAAGTTTGGGGGGGACCCGACCGGGGTCAAACCCTGTTTTTCATGGACGGACGGACGGGGGTATTCGTATCCATGGGCTCCGTAACGCCATCTCCGGGCGGGGTTGTGGATGTGGCGTTTGCAGGAACGGTCGCCTATGGCGTGTGTTCTCCGGGCGGAGAGATATTCCGGCTTGACATCGACAGGCCCTGGCATGAATGGGATGGCAAAAACCCGGAGATACTGCACCGCGTGAGTGAACACGGGTATTCGCGGGCTACGGGCGGTATTATCGCTTCGACGGCCATGCAACTGTACAGCGGATGGTCCGCAGCGGCAGGCACCTACGGCGGCGCCATAGCGGTGACCGAACCTGAAAGCGGGAAAACCCGCCTTGCGGAGCATCCCCTGGGACGGCAGGCCATATCCGGCCTGGCAGCGGACGATCACTATCTCTTTGCCGGAACGACCCTGGCAGGGGAAGACTTGCCGGTGATGCCGGACGAATCCCCCCAATTCGCGGTATTGGGCCTGGATACCGTGCAGCCCTACCAGAACCACGCTTTCTCGGGCGCCGTAACCGTTGACCGCCTTCTGTATAACGTGAAGGTAGGCAGGGTCGCCATGGCCGTGGACGGCAGGCTCCATGTTTTCAACATCACCGAGATGAAAATGCAACCGCCTTTCGAACCGGCCCTCCCGGAAATTACCAGTCCCGCCATGGCAACGCGTAACGATGCCTGCGCCTATTACGGACACAGCGACAAGATTATTCGCGTGCATCTCGAAACGGGCGCCCGGGAAGAAGTACTTCAAATGCCCGGCACGGTAGGCGCGCTCACCGCCAATGCCGAAGGCGACCTCTACGCCGCGTGCGGCGTCGATATCTATCGGGTTCGTTTCCCGGAAAATTACACGGACACCTTTATTTCACAGCCGGATGCGGGAAACTGACGAAAGAAGGAAATTAAACCGATGAAAGAATCCTGCCCCAATACCTCCATGAACATGGAACGCTGCACCTGCACGTATCCCGGGTGTTCCAATCACGCCCTGTGTTGTGAGTGCCTGCATATGCACCTGTCCCGGAAGGAACTCCCCGGCTGCTGTTTTCCCCCGGAAGCGGAAAAGACCTATGACCGTTCGTTCCGCGCTTTCGCAAAGGCATGGAAGCTGGCTTGAAAGCGCTTTGCCGGTGTTCACAGGCAACTCATGGTATAATGCGCCTGATGGGGTGTAAGAAAGAACCGTTGTTGCCTCTTTCCGGCAGCGTTTCGGCAAAGATGACTGCACTGCTGCCACGATCAGGGACCACGCATGGCCAAAGTGAAATGTTCCAGGTGCGCTTATCTCAACGAATCCGGCGCGGCAAGGTGCCGCAGGTGCGGCACGGCACTGCCGAGCATATCGTTTGAGGAGGGGGTTGTCGCGCCGCCGGACCGCCCGGCGCCGGCGCGTGAGGAATCGTTTCAATTCAAACGCGGCCAGGTAATCAACACCCGGTATACGGTCCTGGACATGATTGGGCGTGGAGGCATGGGCTGCATCTACAAGGTCCATGACAACGTTCTCGGCGAAGATCTGGCGTTGAAGACCCTGCTGCCCCAGTATGTTGCAGACAAAACGGTAATCGACCGTTTTTTGAACGAGGCGCGCATTACGCGCCGCCTCACACACCCCAACATCGTGCGCGTCCACGACATCGGAACGACAGGAAAAGGCATCTTCATCTCCATGGAATACGTGGAGGGGGAATCGTTGCGGGTATTACTGAGGAAATACGGACCCGGCGAACGCGTACCTGTGCGTCAGGTACTCCATATCATCGACCAGCTGTGCCTTGCCCTCGACTATGCCCACCAGTACACGGTACATCGTGATATCAAGCCTGAAAACATCATGATAACCGAAAACAACCAAATAAAATTGATGGACTTTGGAATATCCAAGTTGATGAACAACCAGCTGGTAACCTCCGCCTCGGTAGTCATGGGCACACCTTATTATATGTCGCCGGAGCAGCACCGCGACACCCATAATGTGGACGCCCGGGCTGACATCTACAGCATGGGCGTGGTGATGTATGAGATGCTGACCGGAAACATTCCGACAGGCATACCTAAACCCGCTTCACAGGTGCTCCGGGAAATTCCCCCCGCTCTGGATGAAATTGTGGCCAAATGTATCGACCCCAACCGTGACAAACGGTTTAAAACCGCGGGGGACCTGCGTCGGGCGATTCTGCCTATCATCGAGATGCTGGACGAAGGGAAGAACATTCAAAAGACGTTGGCACGCCGACGGCTGTCACATCCGGCCGGAGCTCTTTCCCCTGTGCGCACCTTGGCCATCGGCGCCGCGGCCATGGTCGTGCTTGCCGCCGCCGGGTTTAGTCTTTATTTTTTTGAAAAGATGAATGCCGGCGACGCCGCGACGGAAAGGGCCGCGATTGTCAATTTGCATTCCGGGCAGCAAGAACGCTTTGCCTTGCTGCAATCCCTGGCGACCTCCCTGGAACCCGCCGCGGCCGGCGCAGCCGGCGCGGCTGGCGCGGGACTTCGCCAGACGCAGTGGTCCGCACGAGGTAAAGAACTGTGGAACCAGGCGCTGGCCGCAGCCCGGGATGGGAACGAAACCGCCATCGCCCTTGCGGAAAACGCGTTGCAGCATTATATGGCCGTGCTCATGAATCCACCGGGAATGGCCTTCGTGCCCGCAGGCCCGGTCACCGTGGATGGCATTACTGCCTATGAACCGGGTTTTTTCATCGACATGATGGAAGTGACCCTCGGCCAGTTCGCAGCCTTTACCGAGCAGGTGGAGGGCGGCTGGCAGGTGATTCATGAATTGGGCGATGCCATGACCACGCATCCGGAACATCCCGCCTGTTATGTCTCCTGGTTTGACGCACAGGCCTATGCCGCATGGAAGGGATGTCAATTGCCTTCCAGGCGGCAATGGGAACGGGCAGCCCATGGAGAAGCCGTGGTTTCCCCTGAATACCCCTGGGGTACGGAGTGGAAAGCGGGGGCGGCCAATGTCGAGAGCGGCTACAGCCATCCGCCGAAGTCCTTCATAGAAGACGTGGCCTGGTCCGGCTGCTTTGACATGACCGGCAATGTCGCCGAATGGACCAGCAGCCTGGTTGTCAGGGACGCGTCCCAAGGCGCGCCCTATTTCGGTGATATGCTCCATGTCTGCGGCGGCAGTTTTACGCAAAAGCGCCCGCTCACGATTTCGGTGCACTATTATTATGAAGACCGCTTGCCCGACCTCGGGTTCAGATGTGTGCGGCCGGTGCCGATAACCCAGGATGCCGTGGACGCCCTGCTGAAGGAACGAGGCTGATCTTTTAAGGAAGCCCACCGAGAGTCCCGGATGAATATACAGCCCGAAGAAAGTAGACTGGTGCACGGGGATATGATATCCTATAATTAAACAACTGGATGCTTGTCGTCAATCGTGTTCCGGGTATTTCCAAAAGAGGTCTCCGAAAGATGGACAATAAGGTGCTAATCGGCTTCTTCGTCTTCCTGGCCGCCTTTCTGATACTACCCATCGTCGTCCAGCAAATCCGCCTTTCCCAGCAGCCGGAAGGGGGCGTACCCGCGCAAGGAGGCGTTCCCCAAGCCGCATCCACCGATCCCCTTGCCAATAACTCAGAAATTAATCAGCCTCCCTTATTAAATGAAGCGAATCTCATTGGCACGGAATGGCAGGTGCAGGTGGAACAATTCAAGATCAAGGTGACGCTGGATGCGGGCGGCGTGTGTTACGCCACACATCCACTGGCGAAGAACATCACGGGGATGGACTATCTTGAAGGACGCTGGTACGTAAACTATGACAAGTTTTATGTGACCACCTTTTTCGGGGGCAAGGAGTATAATGCCGAACTGAAAATCAGTGGCAGCAATCTCTACTATCTCGAAAAAGACAGCTTTAAAAAGATGGAGCGGTATAGATAGAATTTTCCGCATTCATTGCCGTCGAGGCCGATATGGGGGGTACCCAATGCACCGGACGGAAGTATCCGGGTGCGGGACATCGGTATTTTTACAATCAGAGTATGCAAATCATCCAGCGAGAACCAAAAAAGAGCATCAATTCAACAAGGAGTCAGTCACATGTCATTCGCGCAGTGTTTTCTGCGTATATTCACCGCCGTATGTATCATTTTACTGTTGACCGCAGGTACGGTCATTACGTTTCGGCACGTGGTCTTTTCCGACATCGATGAACTGGATGGCATGTACGATGTATACCGGTACTTTGCCCCCATAACCTTTTTTTTGGATCATTGCATCCACACGGGGGAATTACCCTTATGGAATCCTGTGACGTATTGCGGCATGCCAGTGACGGGAAATCCTCAGTCCTTCCTGTTCTATGCGCCCCATCTGATACGCAGCCTGCTGACGTTCTCCCCCACGCCGGAGCGTTCCAATATCAGCCTTGCCGTCATGTGGGGAATGCACCTCATATTCATGGCCTTCTGCACCTATCTCCTGGGCCGTTCTCACAAGCTAAGTTATATGGGCGCTTTAACGGCGGCGGTCGCCTTCGCGTTCAGCGCTTTGATGGTGCGGCGTATGGGCGAATACCATTTCATAACGTCTCTTGCATGGGTTCCATTGCTGTTGCTGCTCATTAAAAAGGCTATTGACGCGGAAGATTTCTTTGCCAAGATGGGCATTGCCGTTTGTGCCGGGCTCACCTTTGGCATGAGCATCACGGGAGGATACCTGCAAATAGCGAACCTGCTGGGTTTTTTGCCCGCGTTGTACGCGCTTTTCTATTTTCTGCTCAACGCCAATTGGCATCATCGCAAAGGTTCCCTCTACGAATGGTTGCGCCCCTGGCTTCATAATGGCGCCGCCATGGCGGTTGTGTTTCTCATAGGCGCGGGTTTCGCCGCGGTGACTTTGCTGCCCGCCTGGGAACTGGGTTCCTTCAGCCTGCGTTCCATTATTATTCCGCGCGGAAAATTTTCCGATTTATGGAAATGGACCCCGCTGGAGTTTTACCAGAAGATGGTACTGTACTGCGGTATCAAATATGAGGCGGAGACCATTCGCAATTCAGGGATTGCCGCACTGCTCCTGGTCATCGCGGCATTCACGCACCGCAAGCGCCGCGATGTGTTCCTGTTCGCCGGTTTGTATCTCATTTTGTTTGAGTGTTGTTTCGGTCCGCCCCTGCCCATCGGCTCCTTTTTGGAAAAAATCACTCCGTTCCAACTGTCCGCCTATTCCCGGGCCTATGATTTCGCGTTGCTGCCCTTGAGCCTCCTCGCCGGTTATGGCGTGGATGCCATTCTGCAGCCATTGCAAACCCGGGGCCATAACTATGCACGCGCGTTCATACTGCTGCTATTCGGTTATGTATGCCTGGCCCCGGTTTCCAGCTGGATGAAAGAAATCAGTTACGTTCAAATCGGCGATCCGGTTTGGATGCTTCCCCTGGCGGCTCTCGTTGTCATAGTAATCGCCGGAATCGTTCCTTTGAATACCACAGGAAAAGGCATCCTCGGGGCACTCCTGGTGCTGTTGGTTTTCACAGAGACTTTTGCCTGGAACCAGTCCTTTGTGCCCTATTTGACCCGGCGCAAAGTTATGGACGCGGTGGCGGTCAAGCAGGAAGGTCATGCCATACCCACCACCAACTTCCGGGAAACGGACCCCATTTGCAACCGGTTCCAATACTCCCTTCGTTTCGCGATGAATGGCGTGGACCCCGCGCATCTGGCGGATGTGCGCAATTTGTTGAGCGGACCGCCCCGGGAAGGGGATGGATTGCGCGGCGTGAAGGATTTCGAGCCTACCCAGAAAAACTTGCGCGGTAACCTGCTGTTCAAGCGGTCCTTCTGGCTTGCACGGCAGTACGTTGCCGGCGCGCTTCCTGGAAAACGCGAATATTTCCCAAGTGCCACCACCGTGTTTCTGGAAGACCCGGTTGATCTCCCGCTACCCGGTGTCCTGCGGCAAGACCTGACGCTTTCCTCCATTTCAGAAAATGCCCGGGTCACCGATATCACCGCACCGGCAAATCTGTTTGTTCCCATACCGGGCGGACAGAAACGCAGTCTGACTTTTACCGCCGACTTGCCGGAGGCGGTCCCCGGACTTCCCGCAGGGCCTGCGGGGGCGGTGCACAGCGCACTGGTGTATACCTTTAAATCTGATACAAACGCCCAGATAGATGTCACGTTCACCATGCCCGGTACAGACCGTTCTCAAATGGGCATTCAGCACCTGGTACGGCCCACACGGGACAGGGAAATCCAACTGGAAGTACCCCTGCCCGACTTTCCCCATTTCAACGCACAGATGGTGGTGGAAAATAAAGGAAGCGGTAGTTTTGCCTTCACCAAGATTCAGATCAAGTCTGATTTGAATGATGAAGACGGGCTGATACAGATACTGTCCCGCACCGCGAACACGGCAAGGGTTAAGGTAGGCCCGTTGCCGGAACCCCGCATCCTGACCTTCCTGGATGCCTGGTACCCGGGCTGGCTTGCCTATGTAGACGGTAAAGAGGCACCAATCTTGCGGGCGAACGAACAGTTCAAAGCGGTAGTCCTGCCGGCCGGTACCCATGAAGTCCACTTTGTATTCAAGCCGACATTGACCTTTGCCGCGCTCACGATTTCTCTCGTGACACTTGGCCTGTCTTTGATACTGCTGATCATCTGCTGGTTTTTGCGGCTGCCGGGGGCTTCCAACAGCGGCCCGGACACGTTTTCCATAGAAATAAGCTTCGACGACACGAGAGCCGGCGCCTGTCCTTTGGTGGAACAATAACCCGAACAAACGCCACCTAATCTCAGATATCCTGAGCTCGTCGGAAATGCCCATGGCACTGGAAAACAAACAAAAAAACGGAGCAAAAAGGGACTGACGACGAAATAGCCGTCAGTAACCAAGCATGGATGTCCTTTACTGCTATTGGCTATTTCGTGGTCCCTTTCTTGCGGTCCTATACGAACATGGCATCAAAAAAGTGCCAAACCGGATTCCGAGTAAGCATTGAATAACCCCGACGAGGTCAGGAAGTCTGAATCTGGCGAACCCTGTCGCGCGGAAGGGTTCTTCTCCCAAAGGGTTGCTTTTCAGTTGAACCCGGTATCAGGGTTGCCATTTCTAATTATGGAAACACGCGAAGAGCGGGATAGGACTTCCCTTCCGTGATCTTCCAGACCTGGGTAAAATCCCAGGCCTTGGCGGCATAGGTGGCCTGCTGGAACATTTCCGCGGTGGACCGCCCTGCACTATCACCGGGCAGATTCACGGCACACAGGGTCCGGTCCCAGAAACAGTTTTCGGCAACGGTGCCGTCCCGGTAGTTTCTTCCCACCAGCGCGCCGGTCAATGAGGCGCCCCTGACGGCAGCGGCGGAAAGACTTTCGGAAATGGCCCCCTGATTCATTCCGGTCAAGCCGCCGACACGGGAATCCCCTTTAATCGCGCCCATGGCATAACATTTATCCAGTTTACCGTTCTGTATGCCAACCAAGCCGCCGACATAGGCGTTTCCTTCTATATTTCCCTTCATGAAACACGAAGATACGCTACCATAATTTTGCCCCCCGAGACCGCCCACGTTGTTGTTACCGGTAACGGAAATATCCTGCAACCCCAGATTCACTACCTGAGCGTCCTGTCCCAACGCCGTGAAAAGGCCGACATCATTGCTTTCAGGCCGATGAATAGCCAGTCCCAGAATGACATGTCCCTGGCCGTCCAGACGTCCCGTAAACGGCAGGGGCGGCTTTCCCCCTGCAACGGTTCCCACAGGCTCAAAACCGCGACCCTCATCCCATGCGGCGGTGGCACGCGCATCCACATCTGAGGACAGCCTGTAGTTTCCATCCAGCGGAAGATTTTCCTCCCTGCCGATACGCTGGAGTTGGTCGATGGAATCAATCTCAATCCCGGACGGCATGGAATCAACTTCTTTCGTGGGCCGCGCCGCCAATTGCGGATAGGAACTCCCCTCGGCTATCTCCCAGGTAGTTGTAAAATCCCAGCCGGATTCCGCATACGGGCGCCGTGTCATCATCACAGGCGTTTCCTGTCCGGTCCCGCCCTCGGAGTTTTTTATACCCGTACTGGTGATATCCCAAAAGGACGACAAAACCGTCCCCCCCTGATTGCGTCCGATAAGGCCGCCGAAGTAGGCTTTGCCCGATATCTTTCCCCCGCCATAGCACTCTTTGACGGCACCGGTGTTCATTCCCACCAGGGCGCCCAGTCTGGATTCTCCCGTAACCGCAGTCATGGCATAGCATTGGGTTGCCTGTCCGGCGTTGGCGCCCAGCAGCCCCCCGAGATAAGCCTCGCCCGTAACGTTCCCGGTGCCGCTGCATTTGGACACGGCGCCGCGATTGCTACCAATCAGACTTCCGACATTGAAATACCCGGTTACCCGGGCATCAACCAGTTGTACCTTCGTAATGGCAGCGTTTTCCGCCACAACACCAAATAGGCCGATATTGTCCGCATCGGGCCGATTGATAACCAAGTTGCGAATAGAATGCCCTTGCCCGTCCAAACTTCCGGCGAAGGGCTTTTCAAGAGAGCCGACAGGCCTGAAACCCGCGCCACCATACCAAGAGGCCGTTTCGGAAGCGTCAATATCCCCGGTCAGTAAATAGACACCATCCAGCGGCAAGTCCGACTTCAATCCGATATTATGCAATGCCCTGATAGACGATATCTCAATGGGTGCCTTTACGGGTGTAAACCCACTATCCTCTTTAGAACCGTCAAACAGCGCGTATTGAGGGTTTTCTATTGCTATTGCCCCAATAAGAAGGACTAATCCAACAACAAGCAGAACAAGAGTAAGCATGAATAGTTGTTTATGCTTCAAGGGGTATTGTTGGTCGCGTTGTTCTACTTGTTCAAGGGGTGTTTCATTTTGCATGGTTGGCTTTTGCTCTCCCTTCATGATACAGAAAGAAACCTTTTTCTTAAGACTTGTAATCGCAATACCAATCAACAAACCAAATAGTCCACCAAAAACGACAAGAGAAGTAATGAGTCCAATATAAAAAGACATCGGCCGGAATGTAAATGCTATGGTATGCGTACCAGCGGGAACAATAATGGCCTTGAAGGCATCGTTTGCTTTGAATATTGGAACTTCGCTACCGTCAACCCAGGCATGCCAACCCGGATACCAGGAGTCCATAAAAACAAGCATACGCGTTTCTGGCAACTCCTTGAGTGTTGCTTCTATGGTATTCGGTGTTCGATTGGTTATTAATATGTGTGCGTTTTCATCGGCGATATCCTTCAAAACGTACGCTTCGGTCAGTTTGAATTCCTGTTCAGAGGTTCCGGGCCAGGCAAGCGTGACAGTACAGGCATCACAATCCGGCAGCGGTACATAGAGCGTTTTATCTTCATCAGGGCTTATCAATGCTTCATTACTTTTTAGCGTTCGGTACGCGCCGGATTCATCCACACAGGAGGCGGAGACTATGACGCGCGCTGTCGCCCTGTAACGGAGACAAAGCGCTGTGTGCATAAAATGATGCTGGATTTCGGGTAGTTGGAGGATTCGTTTGGAGCCTTTTTGCGTCACCCCGCCTGACAAAGTTTCAGCATCGCCTAAATCTTCGCGTATGGTGCTCTCGGAAACCGGGGTTTTTAGCCGTTGATCGCGACCGATTTCCGACACGGGCATCTTCGTACCCGGCAACACCTCGGGCAAGAAGACCGTGGTCGTGGGTGGAAAGGGCTCATTCTTTGGAGGTAGTTCCCCGGATATCCATTGGCGTGTCAGCCAGAAGCACCGTTTCGCCAACAGGGTGCCACGTAGATTGTCTTCCGTTACGGCCTTATAGCGCAGATGTATACGCCTGAAGTAGCCTTTATCATCGGCGGGGCTGCACAACACCTGGCTGGTGGCGCCTAAAAAAAGAGGATTATAGCCGTTAACAGCATGGTCCAGAAACCACATCTGACGATTAGGACGCGGATGTGCATACCGGTAATTGGAAAGGGTAAGATGGGCGGCATTGCCAAACCCCGCTGTGTCAGGATTATTGGTAATACGATGCCGATTGACGGTATTTGGCAGCATTTGGGCGCTCCAAGCTACCAC
>JAKJCY010000007.1:0-10359 GCA_022706235.1 Candidatus Hydrogenedentota bacterium
CAAAACGGTTATAGATAGGGATGTTTGACGATTTGTTCGTGATGAGATAACACGGAAGGTTCTGCGCGTCCGCTTTCGCGAGCGCGGGCGTCACCAGCCGCCGCGACACGCCTTGTCCCTGGCTTTCGGGCGACACGCCGAGCACGTCCAGCACCCAGTGGGGGGAAGTGATACTCGCGCGCATCCGGTGCATTGCTTCGCCGTGTACCCGGCGCAGCCGCAGCAGTTCCCTCGGATACAGTTTGAACGGCGCCTGCCACAATCCCGCGACAAACTGGTCCCATACCCACATCCAGAGGCTGGCCTCCGGCGCGCGCCACAGGGCGCCGCCGGCGAAGTCCGGGGTTGTGTAGGCATGGCCCCGGCGCGCAATGCCCCACACCCAGCGGGGAAAGGCGTACTGGAGCAGTCTCTCCCGCCGTTTCGGGTCGGGCAGCACATACGTATTGACCGGGTCGTCCATAAACGCCCGGGCCAGGGCATGGCCGGCCGCCTCGGCATGTTCCTTTTGTATCGGGATGACTTCCATTTTAGCTCCTGTGGTATGCTACTTTGACTGTGCGGCACCACCTTTGGTTGTACTTAGAAATCGTGTTGTAAAGTCAATGACAAAAAGGACATCAAGGACCAAAAGGACAAGGGCAGAACGTGATTTTTGAGTTTTTTAAGTCCCTTGCGTTTTTTTAGTCCTGTTTGTTCTTCTTATCAGCGCCATTTCCCATCACTGACGCCTGTCTTCACCCTGAACAAAACCTTACCTTGGAATCACTGGCAGCAGCATATGCGACGGGTACTGTGCCGTATGATATACGGTCTGGGTCGCCGGGTGGAGCTCCGTGTCCGTGCCGAAGGGCAGCCCGCTGTTCGGGTTCCGGTCGAAGCGGGGGAAATTACTGCTGGAGATTTCCACGCGCACGCGGTGTCCCGCCTTGAACAGGTTGCTCGTCACCCAGAGATCAATCTCGTATTTTTCGACAGTTCCCGGCGTGAGCGGTTCCGCCGCTTCCGGACCCTTGCGGTACCGCGCGCGGAGAATGCCGTCGCAGAGATTGAATGCCCTTCCGTCGGGATGCACATCCACGAGTTTGGCGGTGAAATCGGTGTCGGGCGCGGTGGAGGCGGCGTAGAGCACCATCGTCACGGGCCCGGTCACTTCCAGGTCTTCGGCAAGCACCTCGCCGGTATAGACCAGCACGTCATCGCGGAGTTCCACTTCCGACTGGTCGTAAGGCCCTGCCTTTGCCCCGACGAGGTTGTTACCGCCTACCGTCGGCACCGGGTTCTCGGGATCATACGTGAACACGTCCGCCGGTTCTTCGCCCGGCGGCTCCAGGGACAGCGTGCCGTCGCCTTGGGAACTGTTCGCCTTGCCGCCGCCGCGCAGGTACATCGGCGTATACTGGGTGCGTTTCAGCGGCCATTCATTCTCGCCGCGCCAGCGGTTCTCCCCCATGATGAACAACTGGTAGGCGGGCCAGTCCTCCACACCCGTTTCTTTGCCCTGAAGCCAGTACTCAAACCACTGGAACTGCAGGTCGCCGATATCCCGCTTTGCTTCGGGCCCGAAATCGAGATCCCCGCAGTTTTGCCCTCCGACGCCATGTGCCCACGGCCCGACGATGACATATTGGTTGCGGCGAATGAGCCGGTCTTCAGACTGTTCACGAACGTTGTCCACGAGGTCAATGACCGGCTTGGAAAAAATATCGTACCAGCCGCCGATATTGAGAATGGGGATGCGCACCTCGTCGTACCGGCCGTCAATGCCCCGTTGTTTCCAGTAGGCGTCATTGGTGTTGTGCGCGATCCAGTCGTTGAGGAAAGGAATCGGCTTTTCGAACTGATCGCCGTAGGTCTGGAGGGGAAGGTGGAGAAAGGACTCCTGCAGTTGGTTGGGCTGCAGGTTCACGCCGCCGACCGCCGTGCCCCAGCCCATGAGCAGGGCCAGCTGAAACGCGCCGCCGTAGTAGGCCAGGCCCGGAAAGGCCTCGCCAAACGGCACCACCGGCACTGCGCATTTCAGCAGGGGCGAGGCGCCGGGTGCCGACGCCCACTGGGTCCACCCGAGATAAGAGCCGCCGGCCGTGCCGATGGTGCCATTACACCACGGCTGCGTGCCGACCCACTCCTGGGTGTCCAGGCCGTCCTGCACGTCATAGGCGAAGGGATCCCACACGCCTTCCGAAGTTCCCGTGCCGCGGCAGTCCTGTGCCACCATGACATACCCGGCCGCGGTATAGCGCTCCATGTCCCCGTTGTCCTTGCCCGGTTTCCCGTAGGGCGTTCGCATCAGAATGACCGGATACGGACCCTCCGCCTCCGGCCGGGCCACATTCGCCATGAGTTGCGTCCCGTCCCGCATGGGAACGGGCACGTCCTCTTCAAAAACAAACGTTGCGCACGCAGCGTGCGTGACCGACAGACAGACCGCCACGGCCAGCCTGAATATAATGGTTGTTCGATAGCGATACATGGGTTAGACCTTTCTTTATCGTTATACTCCTGAAGCAAGAGCGCAACTTGATTCCACGATGGTCTTCATGAAACCCCATCTGACCTCTTTAATACAAGTTTTGTAGATTTTGGCCAGATGTAAACCTATAGTATAGCGTTAAATCAGGGTTAATCCAGCGGCTCCGCCGGTGACTGTTGATTGATTCCAAATCCGGTGTGCGGAATCGTTACTTTAGCTCAGTGCTGTCCGAATTAAGACGGGGTTGAGATTAATCTCCGCTTAAACCAAGGCGTTTCCAACGTTAATTTTTCATTTTCAGGTTGAGGGTACTTTTTTTTGGGTGGAACGGTCCTTTCCAAGTCAGGGTAACGCGGCGGTATTTAATGCCGGGCTTCAGTAGGCGTACCTTCCCAGGTGCGCCATAAGGGGTAATTTCTGCACGGGGGAATTCTGGAATTCCCCAGATTTCACGGAAAAATAATATGGCTTCAGGCCAGTTCATAAACCATCATCCCATTAAAGGTGCAAGGCCCATCCCCGGCGAAGAGGCCGACCCGGGCATCCGGCCAACGCCCCGGAATTTCGCCCAGTTCGAGTCCTTCCGCAAAAAGAATGATCTTGTCCTCCAGTTTGACGATGCGGAGGTTGTTGCCGTTTTCGGAAGCGTCATAGGCGCGATGAATACGAGGCCGTACCGGGAAGGTTCGCTTTTCCACAGCCTGCCCCTGTCGCTTTCCGGATACCGTGACAGCGGTAAAATACGCGTCTACCGTCAGGCGCAGATAATTGGCGTCATCCAGATACACCGGATATATGCCGCCCGAGGCTTTTCCCTGAATCTGCGCCGAGAACTCATAACAGCGCAGGGCATCGCCCTTGAATGCGGACTGGCCGGCGTTCAGCGTTAAGCCCTTGTCTTTGCCGTGAAGAGGACGGCCTGGCGGAGTTCGCCAGCCGCGAATGTTACGGCCCCACTCGTCCCAGCCGCGGGTCAGTGTGAAACTGTCAAAGGAAGCGTCGCACCCTTCGGCGAAAAGCCCTGCCGTGCCCGGACCATGCCCCTTGACGGGGGCATGGAGCATGTCCAATAGTACCGCGCCCAGGTAGACTTTGAAGGCGCCGTCGTTGTTTTCAACACGCAGGCGGTGCGGTCCGTCCCAGTTGAAATCGGCGGGCAGGGGCAGTGAACGCTGCCGGGTGTGTTTGCCTTGGCGCAATTCGTGGAACACGGTGTTTTGCTTCCGGTCCAGTCCGATGATCAGGCTGGAATCCCGGCCATTGTCCCAGGCCACTACGCCGAAGCGTCCGCTTCCATCGCCGTGGTAGTGTAACGTTGTTTCCAGCACATAGCATCGTGACCCAGGGTACTTCGCGTAGGCCGTGGTGGTTTCACCTGCGATTGTACTGTGGAGTTCACCATCTTTTACGCTCCATGCCCCGTCCAGATCCCAGCGCTTTTCTATCCCGCCATCCCCGTCGAACAGATCCTGGAACGAGGGTGGCGCGGGGGAGGGGTGGTACCCCGGGGTTTCAGGACACGTGGGACCTTCAATAAAGAGTTCCGTTCCGAAGAAGTGGGCACGGTCAAGGTATTGGGACCGGCGATCCCGGTCCGCGAAATACACCAGCCACCATTCAATGCCGTTGGGACCGCGCATCAGGTTGGGCTGGCCCGCGTTCTTGATTTCCGGAAGACCCTCCGGAATCACAACCCCCGCGTGTTTGGGGTCATGATTGGAGCGCATTACGGGGAAAGGGTACTTGCCGCTGTTGCGGAAGCCCAGCGGGCTGTCCGCCTCTGCCACGCCGAGGGCATAGTTGCCGTATTCGCCGCCAGTATGGTTGGCGTTATAGACCAGGTAATACCGGTCGCGGCATTTGATCACGAAGGGCCCTTCATTGATGAAGGTGATGGGGGTATCCATGGTTTCCCAAGAGGCCAATCTTGGCATCAAGAGAAGATGAAATCCCGGGCTCAACACCCCGGGATTAGCCATGGGCTGGCCGAAGATGATATTGCTATTAAAGAATTTTACGGTATAGAAGTACAGGCGGCCATTGTCGTCCTGAAAACACTGGGGGTCAATACGCCCGTCAAATGGAATATCGGTGGCAGGTTCCCGGTACGGGCCCAGCGGCGTATCCGCCACGGCATGGCCGATCTGGCGCAACGGGCCGTGATTTACGGACCAGTACAGGTGAAAGGTTCCGTTGTGCAACACCATGTCGCACGCGTGGATTTCCTTATCCTCGGCGGCGGGACCGGAGGCCCAGGCGTTGTTCATGGAAAAGGCGTGTTCCGGCCCGGACCAATGTACCAGGTCGCGGGAGGTATACATCCCGCCTGCGGTGCCCACGCCCATAAGATAATAGACCCCGGCATGCTGGAATACCCCGACATCGGCCACGCCCGGAATCACCGGGTTCGGTGCGGCCGGGAAAAGCAATGTGGTGAGGGTAAGCAGTAAAACGGACATTTTGGGATGCTCCCGTACTATAGGTCGTATAGGCCCTATAGGACCTATAAACCTCGGTCTTCGCCGGAAAGATGCTTATTGCCCTTTCCCGGTCAGATCCCGGATCAAATTCGCTTCGGTTTCCCGGTAAGGCGTGCCGTCTTTGCGGAACACGTCATGAAACCACGGGTCGGGTTCGGCCTTGTATTGCTTGTTCCAGGAATCCCAGGGATAAATGGTCTGCGAACGGCCGTTGACCAGGCCCCAGTTGATGGCGCCCACGTTGTGCTCTTTGAAGTAGGGCGTGACCGTCTCAAAGGTGCTGCCGGACCCGCGAGACATGTACTCGGTACAAATGACGGGACGTCCGGAATTCTTGAGCCATTCCACGGCTATCTTTGCCTTGGGCAGGGGGCTGTAGGTATGGAAGGTGATGATGTCGGACCGTTCCAGCATGACCTTGTCCAGGGGATGCACCGGGTTGGTGCGCTCGCCCACGTCAATCCAGATCCCGGCGGTCAGCGGCTGGGAAGGGTTGACCACGCGCGCCCAGTCAAACAGCCGGTTGAGCAGGATGAGGTGGGTATCCTCCCGCTCTTTATTGTCCCAATTATCCTCATATTGCGGCACCGCGTTGCCCGGTTCGTTCAACAGGTCCCAGGCCAGGATGCGGGCATCGTCCTTGAACCGCGTCAGGATACCGGTCAGGTAAGGTTTGAGAAGTTCTTCATACCGGGCGGGGTCCTTCTGCACATCCACATGGGGACTTTGCACCCACCGCGAGTTATGTACATGGGGCACCGGCTCTTTCTGCGGGCCCGGCTTGGGGTAGGGGTCCCAAACGCAGTCAAAGGGGACGAATATGGTTTTGATACCGTGCCTGTCGGCGAGGGCCAGGTATTCATCCATCCGATGTTCAAAGCCCGCCGCGTCGGCCGTCCAGAGCATGTCATGGAGGTAGACGCGCATGGTGTTGAAGCCGATACCGGCCGCCCAGCCCAGTTCCCGGTCAATGGTTGCCGGGTCCCAGGTTTCGGCCTGCCACATCTCGAACTGGTTGGACGCGGTGCTGGGCAAAAAATTCGCCCCCGTACGCCAACCCTGTTCCGCATACCACGCATTGGCCTTTTCCGCGCTCCAGCGTCCTTCCTCCAAGTTCCAGCGGATGACCCCATCCTCATCCACAGCCCGCGCACACGCGCCTCCGACGAGAGTGGTTAAAGAAACGAGGAGGATTGCTACAACGGTACATCTTTCTAAAAATGTGGACATGTGGTTATTCCTTTCCTATTTGTTATTTGAATCGTACCGACCTCAGCATCATTCCGTGAAACTGTCCTATCCCCCCTGCTCCTGCGACAAAAAGTTCAGTGGTGGTGAGGAACGTAAACACTTTATGCCTATTCAACTCAGGCGTCTTCATTGGCATTTGTCCCAATCCCGCCTGGGTACGGTGTCTTTGAAATGTGCCTATTGTTTGCCCCATCCCATTTGTAACAACCGTTCGCCATTTCCGAAAAGGAACTTCGCGGTTTGTTCTTCCGTATAGGTAGCCAGTAATGCCTTCCGAACGGCGCTGAAATCACGTGGAGAGGCAAGGCCCATCGCTGTTTCGGCATAGCCGTCAAAATCAGATCCGATTGCCACCACGTCTTCACCGCCATGCTGCACAAGATATGCGATGGCATGAAGCAGGGCCTCAACAGGGTCCGGGGAGTTTTCGTAGCTGTGATGCATCATCATCAGGCCTATGACGCCGCCCATGTCCGCTATTGAACGGACATCCTCGGGTGATGGGCCCATCCCTTCCGCCGGATTCTTGTGGATGTCAACGTGAGACATGGTTATCGGGCGCTTTTTCGGGTGGTTTTTGGCAATGGCAATAGCCTGCCTGCGGTATTCCTGGGTTCCATGAACAATATCAACAATAATACCCACATCGAGCAGATTTTCCACCAATTCGTGCCCCCAGGGATTGAGCCCGGCACTGTCCTGGTATGCATCGGAGAAAGAGCCCTTTGTCCACCAAAACTTTTTGATGTTGGTAAAAATATCCACACATCCGCCGGCTTCGTTGGGGTACAGGTGCGGCACGGTCATCATGCATACGCCCCGGTCGAAAAAATCCTCCACCAATTCCGTGTTTCCCGCCAAATGATGTGCGCCTTCCATGGCATGAATCATGCAAACCTTGCCTTCATCCACAATGCGTTTTATATCCGAATAATGCGTGGCAAGTTCTACGATGTCGCCCCGTTGGCGGTTGGTTTCCGCTACCATTGCCTCGGCCTTGTCCAGATATTCCATGGCAAGCACATTCAGCGGCGCCGTTGCCATGTGGTGGGGCCGGGGATGCAGTTTGCTTAACACCCGCAGCGGCACAACGTCGGAGAAGAATTGGCGTTCCAGCACATAAGCGGTACACAGAAAAACGCCCGTACCGCCGTTGACCAGCGAATCAACATCCACTACCATGCTGGTGGGCGACATGCCTGGTTTGGCCTCGTGGGTTTTCCAAAAGCGCTGACGAAACATATAGGCCTTCAGCGACGGATGCGTATGAAGGTCCAACACGGGGAAGCGTCTTCCTGAAGGGCCCTCTTGAGAACGCAGCAGCAACCGCTTCAAGGCTTCCTGATTTTCAGCGGCCTGGGTGGTTTCGCGAGAACGCTTCAGGGAGGCATCTATACCCGCACCCATTCCCACGGAACCCACAACAGCGGCCCCGGCGGTCAAGGCAGTGCACCCCACAAAACGTCTTCGCGTTACGGAGTTGTTCTGGCTTTGGTCTTCCTGCTTATCTGTCGCTTCAGTGTTATTCATGTGTAAACTCCCTTGCCGGGAATGGCGACGAAGTCGCGGCCTCATTCACGGCGTCAGAATTTTGAGTATGTGAGTTCTGGTGACAAGGGGAAAGGCGATACACGGTTCGGGTTACGCTTTTCTCACCCTCAGCCCCAGTATTTCTTCCATGGGATCGAAATCATGGTCATTGTGAAGCAGTTCAAATCCATTCTCTATACAAAAGGTTGCAATGAGTACATCTATCGTCTTTCGAACGGTGATGCCGTTCTTTCTGAGGATTCTAAAGTTCTGCGCTGCCTGAAGGGCAATTTCCTTTCCGACAAAGTCGCGGTACTCAAGGCATTCCATGAGTTGCCTTCCCTTCTGAAAGTCCTTTTCATTCCGAAATCCCTGCAGAAATTCGGCCAGGATAAGATCTCCGGTCACAACACGGTCATGCAGTAATGCATCGTCAAGGAGGTCGGTGTGCGGTCCACGGACGCCCCGAACATAATCAATCCAGACGGAGGTATCAGCGACTATCATGGCTCGTTCTCATCGCATCGAGGTCACCTTCCCAATTCATTTTCCCGCGCAGCGTGCGAATCTTAGCCTGATTGCCAAAGGCAATAAGCAATTTCAGGCCCTGCTCGACAGTTTCCTTCTTGGTCTTACAACCGGAAACAGCAAGGGCCTCACGCATCAAATTGTTGTCTATAACAATATTGGTTCTCATGACATGCTCCTGATGTGTATCATATTTGTAAATTATACACATTCATAAAGACAAACGCAATTGCTCTTGAAAACCAAAAATGAGACCCATATTCATGGCGATGGGATTTCGGGTATTGTCAGGGAGTAGGGAAATATGTGGACCGCGTCTGCCGAGACGGCGCATGATATCAAATCTATTCCGGGTGAGATTGCGTTTTTCCTCCGAAATGGGTTTGTCGTGAAACTCAGTCAAGCAGCAATAGGCCTGCGTCAGTTTACGGAATTGTTATGGCTTTAGCCTTCCTGCTTAGCTGATGTTTCAGTCCTACTCACCCGTAAACGCTCCTGTGTGGAACTCCGGTGAATTCAGGGGACGTGCTATTTTACATTCCAGGAAATTTCCTTTAAAGCTGGCGTTCGATCCAGTGGTGCATAAGGGGGTAGAGCACGGCATGGATGACAGTCAGCGGCAGTATGTTCCTGAAACGTAGAAAATACCACGCCGCGCCGGCGCCGGCCGGGAGGGTAATCAACATTTGAACGGGCACTATGGTGCCCGGAATTCGCACGGGCGTCCAAAAGTGGGCCAGGCTGAAGAGTGCGCCGACAAGCAGGGGCAACCGCCATGTACCCCGGAATGCGGATAAGGATGCAAGTGAAACCAACCCCACCGAACACAGGACAAATTGCTGGGGGAACGCTGCCGGGATGTACTCAATCATCTCGGCCATGTAGACGGGTTCGAAAATGAAGCCGCCCGCGATGAGAAATCCCAGGCCGGCCAGTACGAGGACGGAGAATACGAGCAACGACAGCCCTGTCAACAGCGCGGCGGGCGTTAGGACGGTAGTGAGTCCCCACTGGTCCAGCTGATGGGGCATCCGTCGCGCCCGGGCGAGGATATAGCCGACCGTGAACGTAGTAAGGGCGATGTCCCCCGTTGTCCTACTGAAATGCCAGGACGGGATATAGAACGTAACCATCTTCAAAAAAATGGTGACAATACCCAGGACCAGGGCGAATCGGATATCGCGCCAGTCAATCTTCATTGCTGTTTGCGCGTGGTTTGTGTTCATCAATGCTGTACTCCTCCAGGGAACGTACCTGTATCACCCGGTGTAACTTCGGCAGGGTATCCCGGTCAGGCCTCTGCGACCGTACCCGATACGTATGCGCGAACTACCGCCTTCACTATTCCCCGAGTAGATTCGGGATAGGGTGCACACGCCCTTATATACGCTTGATGCATGGTCCATGGATTTTCATTTCTTTTCAGTTGGGGACGATTTTGCAGTATCACCGGCACAAATGCGGCTCGACGTGTCAACAGCCCTGGCAATTCTATCTTTGTAAGACGGTCTTTTCGCTTCCTGTGTATCTGCAGTGTAGGGTTTCCCCGGTTGTTGCTGATGAGCGTTGCTTTCCAGCAACGAGGAATTTAATTACAAGGCATCATTATGTTACACTATGTAACGTAAAGGATACCAAGGATGAGAGCGAAAAGTCAATCGGCAATTTCAAGAGCCCGGCGAGAACGGGAGCGCGATGCGTTGAAAACACGCATAAAGGATATTGCCCGGAAAATGTTTGTGCGGGAGGGGTATGAGGCGGTAACGTTCCAGAAGATCGCAACCTCGCTGGAATACACACATCCGGCGCTTTACCGGTATTTCCAGGACAAGAACGACCTTCTGTCCACCATCGTCCTGGAGGATATGGAAGATTTGCATGCGCAACTGTTGGAATGCGCGAGCATCGCAGACCCGCTCGATAGGCTCATCGCCATGGCCCACACGAACGGGGTATGGGCCATCGAGCATCCGAACCACTATCTCCTCTTCTATTCTCAGGCGTGGACAGCACAGGAGGATGAGGTGCGTGCCGCCAGGAGCGTTGCTTTGGACTACGAACCTCTCCATGTCCTCTACAGCGCCATAGAAGAACTTC
>JAKJCY010000007.1:10458-55752 GCA_022706235.1 Candidatus Hydrogenedentota bacterium
TGGAGCAGGGCAGGGTGAAAGGCGAATACGCGGATGCGGCCTTGCTGGCGAAAACCCTTTTGGCGGGAATGCATGGAGTGATTATGCTGGAAATCACCATTTCCGGCTATGACCGCGCGCTGATTCACGACCGGGACCGGTCCTTCCCGGAACACCTGGATGCCATGATAGGCGGGCTGATGCATGGCTTACTGAAAGTATAATGCCTGCCTACTTTTGTGCGCCTGGGCAAGAGGGAAGGATAATGACAGGGGACCCCTTCCCGGATACGGAGATACGATAAGATGGCATTTAGAGAAAGTATTCTGCCTTCTCTCGTTCGCAAATTCTATTTGGGAATGAAATCTCTCTTGGAATTTGATTTCCCTTGTCGCGTCAGTCCGTCTGATGTATTCCGGTGCTCGACCATGGTTACGAAGTGGAACTTCTCGGACAAGTGCGTTCCCAAATGAAATTTGGGAACGATAGAACAAGAGAAAAACCAGACCTGTTGTTTATATGCATCTATCCCAAAAAGTTCAAGTTGTTACAGCCCCTTCAAATGTATCAAAATAGGCGGCATGCCGCGCATTTAACATCATTACAAGTGTATACGAGAGGAGTACCATGTCATACGCCATTACGGAATACCCGGATACGCGGGAAATTTATCGGAAACTCGACGCATTACTGGCCATGCCGACGGTGAGGCTGCGCCAGGAAGCCATGAAAACGTACCTTCAAACCTTGGACAACCGGTGCGCCAAATCCAAAGCGATGATCACGGAAGCCCGGCGGTATATTCCCGGCGGCGTCCAGCACAACCTGTCCTTCAATTATCCCTTCCCGCTGGTGATAGAACGCGCCGAGGGTCCTTACCTGTACGATTTGGATGGGAATCAGTATATTGACTTCCTTCAGGCGGGCGGTCCGACCGTGTTGGGTTCCAATCCCCCTGCCGTGCTGGAACAAGTAATTGAACTGCTGCGCAAGTCCGGGCCGGTGACGGGGCTGTTTCATGAGTTTGAACTGAAAATCGCCAAGGAAATCGCGCGCCACATGCCGGCTGTGGAAATGTTTCGCATGCTGGGCAGCGGTACGGAAAGCGTGATGGCGGCGATTCGCGTGGCGCGCCTGGCAACCGGCAAGAAATATATTATCAAGATTGGCGGGGCGTATCACGGCTGGTCGGACCAGATGGTTTACAGCCTGAAGATACCCCGGAGCGGCCGGTTCGAGGCCCACGGTATTCCCCGGGCCTGCGTTAAATATACCACCGAGGCCGCGCCGAACGATCTTGCGGCGCTGGAGAAGCGGCTGTTCCTGAACCGGTTGCGCGGCGGCACCGCTGCCGTCATCGTGGAACCCGTGGGACCGGAAAGCGGTACACGGCCTGTGGACAGAGACTACAACGCAGGGGTGCGGCGCCTGTGCGATAAGTACAAGGCCCTGCTGATATTCGATGAGGTGGTCACGGGGTTCCGGATCGGCCTGGGCGGCGCGCAGGGTTACTACGGCGTGCGGCCGGACTTGACCATCTTTGGCAAGGTGGTCGCGGGCGGCTATCCCTCGGCCGGCGGCGTGGGGGGGAGGCGCGACCTGATCCAGCGTATGGCTGCGGGACTGGAAAGTGGCAAGAAGCGCGCCTATGTGGGTGGCACCCTCGCCGCGAATCCGCTCAGTGCGGCGGCCGGCTACTTCGCGATTCAGGAAATGGAACGGACCGACGCGAGCCGCAAGGCGGGACTGGCGGGGGATCGCCTTACCAAGGGACTGAACGATATCCTTCAGCGCCATCACCTGCCCTTTGTCGCCTATAATCAGGGTTCCATTTGTCATCTGCAGACGGTGGGCGCCATGTTCATCAAACTCGAATATCTGCGCATATTAAAAGTTTTAAAGGAAATCAAGGTGCGCAAGCACGCCATGGAAGAATATGGGGCGGCCTATGCGGCGGAAGGTATCATTACGCTGGCCGGAAGCCGTCTCTATACGAGCATGGCGGACACGGACGAAGTGATTGACGACGCTCTGGTCCGCTTCGAACGGGTACTGAGCCAGGCCGAATGGCCGGTAACGGAAGGAACAAACCTATGAACGATATTGAGCAGGCGAGAAAAGCGGTTCGCGACATGGGGGTGCGGCTCTTACAGACAGGGCTGGTGGTGGGTACCTGGGGCAATGTAAGCGTACGCGTGGGCGAGAAAGTGGTGATTACCCCGAGCGGCGCCAATTACGATCTTCTAACCGAAACGGATATGCCGATCATCGATGTGGCAACCGGCGCATTCGAGGGGGCCAAACCTTCCAGTGAAAAGGGCCTGCATCTGGAAGTCTACCGCCAGCGGAAAGAGATCAACGCCGTGATCCACGTTCATTCCCCGTACACCTCGACGCTGGCTGCGGCGCGCAAGGAGTTACCCCCCATTCTGGACGATGTCGCCCAGCTCATCGGGCCCAGCGTGCGCGTAGCCGATTATGCGCTGTCCGGCACGGAGAAGATCGTGCGGAAAACCATGCGCGCCTTGCGCGGACGCATGGCGGCGCTGATGGCCAACCATGGCGCGATTTGTCTGGGCCGCGACCTGGAAGAAGCGTACCTGTGCTGCCAGGTGTTGGAGAAAGGATGTAAGGCCTACATCGAAGCGGAATTCCTGGGCGGCGCCAAAGGGATCAACCGTTTTGAGGCCGCCTTGATGCACCAGTTCTTTCTCCGGAAATATTCCAAACAGTGGGAAAAGAAATAGCCTGCGGGCTTTCAGCCAGAAAAGTACTATCCATGAACGATGCCGACAAATATGTGCTGGCGGTTGACCTGGGTACTTCCGGGTGCAAGACGGCGCTGGTGTCGAACCACGGCGAGGTGGCGGGATGGACCTTTGAACCGGTAACCACCCGGCTGTTCGGCAAAGGCGGCGCCGAACAGGAGCCGGAGGACTGGTGGGCGGCGTTTATAAAGACCACGCGCGCACTACTTGAACAGAGCGGCGTCAAGCCCGACACGATCGCGGCCATATGTTGCAGCACCCAGGGGGAAGGTACGGTTGTCGTGGACCGCGACGGGCAGGCCTTGCGTCCCTGCGTGTTGTGGATGGATACCCGGGGCGCCGAACATCTCCAAAAAATCACGCGGGGCATAATGAATGTCGCGGGCTATGATGCTTTCAAACTAGCCCGCTGGATACGCCTGACCGGCGGCGCGCCCTCCCTCACCGGGAAAGACCCCGCCGCTCACATGCTCCTGATTAAATATGAATATCCGGAGGTGTATGCCGAAACGGCCAAGTTCCTGAACGTGTTGGATTACATGAACCTGCGCCTGACCGGGCGGTGTGTGGCCAGTTTCGATTCCATCCTTACCTCCTGGGTGACCGATAATCGCGACCCGAATAACATAACGTACAACGAAGCCCTCGTGCGCGCAAGTGGTGTCGAGCGGGACAAGTTCCCGGAAATAAGGCCCAGCACCGACGTCATCGGAACGCTCCGCAGGGAGGTGGCCGACCAACTCGGGCTGCCGTACGATATCCCGGTGGTGGCGGGTGCCGGGGATGTTTCCGCCGCGGCGATAGGCTCGGGTGCTGTGAGCGATGGCGATGTCCATCTGTACCTGGGCACCTCCTCCTGGATGGCCGCCCATGTGCCCTTCAAGAAGACCGACATTACCACCTCCATCGCGTCGGTGCCCTGCGCCGTTCCGGGACGGTACCTCATGATAGCCCTTCAGGCGACGGCGGGCGGTAACCTGGCCTTCCTGCGCGATAAGATTCTGTATCACAAGGATGAACTCCTCGCGGAGGAACAGGTGCCTGACGTCTATGCGATCATGGACCGCATCGCGGCAAAGACGCCGCCGGGCAGCAACGGCGTGATTTTTACCCCCTGGAGTTATGGCGAGCGTTCCCCGGTTGAAGATCACCACATACGGGCCGGCATTCACAATCTCTCCCTGGACAATTCCCGGGAAGACATTATCCGCGCTGTATTCGAGGGCGTCGCTTTCAACAACCGGTGGCTCCTCGCGCCCGTGGAGCGCTTCCTGAAGCAGCGGGTGGACCAGATTACCCTGGTCGGCGGCGGCGCCAATTCAGACGTCTGGTGCCAGATTTTCGCGGATGTCCTGCAACGTCCCATACGCCAGATGGCCGACCCCATCCAGGTGAATGTGCTCGGCGCGGCCTTTATCGCTTTCATGGGACTACGCCTGGTCCGGCTCGAAGACATCCCACGGAGTATCCGGTATAAGGCGCAGTATATCCCCCGCCCGGAACCCCGTGATATCTATGACTTGCAGTTCCGGGAATTCGTGGAACTTTACAAAAGAAACAAGGCCATTTATCGCCGGCTGAACGAATAAGATTTTTCAGTTGCCCTGCCAACTGAAAAACTTTGTTGGACTAAACGCAAGTAAGAAGACTGAGCAAAAAGGGGACTGACTGCCAAATAGCACATGATTGCTGCATAGAGGCTGCCAGTTCTTGCTGCTATTTGGTTGTCTGTCCCCTTTTTGTGGACACAGAAAAGAATATCCACGGCGTAGCCGTTTAGTCCAACAGATAACCTCTACCGATCACCTCTACCGGGAACATGACGGCGACTACAGTGCCAAGCCCGAAGAAAAGGTCTTGTTTTAGGAGTGTCTTGCGCTTGGTGCGTCGAAAACTGTGTTATACTTTTAAACTGGGTATAGATTCAGACCATAACGGCAGTGTAGTTCTGGAGACTATCTTGTGGTTGAGATACACCTTTCGCGTTACGCAAGAAGACGGGCTCAGCTCTATGGAATCCCTGAACATGTAATCCTTAACATAGTACGAAGCCGGGTTTTCTCACCGGGGACAACAACATTTGTTGTCAAAGAAAAATCATTTGCATATCCTTTAAAAATAGTTGTTTTAAGAGAAGAAGCCAAACTTACTATTATCACGAATTATCCTCTCAAGAAAGGCACAAGTCAATGAAGGTTTACTATGATGATGAAGTGGATGCCTTGTATATCCAATTCGCGGATGTAAAGCCTGATGGGGTGCGAGAACTGACGGAAGGTATCAATTTGGATACAACGGCGGACGAAAAAGTGGTGGGCATTGAATTCCTTAAAGCCTCACAGCGGCTGGATATCAAAACGATACTTTCGTATTCACTCAATGTCGAAAAAACAGTCGCTGTATAGTAGCTAATCGCCCAATACGGCCTATCAGGCTGTTAATTACCGAGAGCATGCGCCTGATGACGGCTTATTTCACGAGTAAACCGTCATACAAAAGGAAACATCTATGGAAGCGGTAAAGATACTGGATAAAGCAGACCGAATTGACTGGGAATATGATGAAGAGGCTGATGTACTTTACCTCTCCGTGAACACCCCGACACCAGCCGTGGGCATTGATATCGGCGACAGTATCATCCTGCGCTATGATGAACCCAATCGAAAAATAACCGGCGTAACAATATTGGGTATGCGTGCACGTCTGCTGCAACGTCTCGAAATGGATGAAAAGAAAAACGGTGCCATAACGGTTTAAAGTTAAACGACGATGGTTTCAAGAGTGTTATATGCTTGTTGATTATTTTAGGATATATTAAATATATAAATATGAAAATAAATAATTTATAATAGATCACCATTTTGAGTTTTCGCTGTTACCAAACGGCAAGGTTCATGGGTGGGTTGATATGAAAGGAAGTTGATCTATGGGAACCGAGATTAAAACGTGGCAGATCATTGATGGCAGGTTAACAGTTATAGACACTACCCTCAAGGACGCAGGCAGAACGGAACCGTACGACTTGGAGCCATGGCTTGCGTCCAACCCGGAAATCATCGGAACAGACGTGATGATCATAGGCCGGCAGGTCATGACAAAATCCGGTCCGATTGACCTTCTCGGAGTGGACCGGTCAGGTAATACTGTAATCATTGAGATCAAACGGGCTGAACTTCCGCGCGAGACATTGGCACAGGCAATCGACTATGCTTCGAACGTGGCAGAGTGGACGATAGAGCGTCTCAGCGAAATATGCACCAAATATAGTAATCGGGCGTTTGAGGAGGCATTCGCTGAGTCTTTCCCGGATGCTGATATGGAAAACCTCAACGTTAACAGCACGCAGCGAATTGTGCTTGTCGGTTTCTCAATCACGTCCTCGCTTGAACGAATGATTGAATGGTTGTCAGACTCTTATGGAGTAAACGTGAACGCCGTAGTCCTCAGCTACGTGAAAACGAAGGGAGGAGAAGAGTTGCTGACCAAGACATCGGTGATCTCAGAAGAGATGGAAGAGGAACGTCGCAGGAACAAGAAGAAGTTCGAGATACCAATGTCGGATGAACCTGGGGAACATAATCCCACTTCACTGAAAAAACATCTGCTGGACTATCTTGGACGGGACAAAGTCACCAATCAGCGGATGCGTGAAATCATTTTTCCCGCTTTGTTGAGGACAAAGGTTCTGACTCGCGACCAAGTTAAAAAGGCGTTTGTAGATTTTGACTCCAAATACGATGAGAGCAAGGTTGGACACTACCTGACCCTTGTTTCTTCACAGATGGGAATGACAAAGAACGACTTTCTCCGTCAGGTTGTCGCGTACGAGTATCCACGTCACCATTGGGAAAAGGACAACTTCTCCATAAGGGAGCAGTATCGCGATCTTGTAAAAGAAGTCCTGACAGAGCTCGGAAAGAGATGATGAAAACAAGGGCAGCTAATACGGCGTCCCGTTACGCTTCTCGATACTGTCTTTTATGCTATTGTGTAAGTCGGGAGTGTTATTTTCCCAAGACGGCTGTACTCTGTTCCCGTGCCGGAACTACAAGCAACGTCACACTGTAAGGCGGTACTTCCAGGCTTCCGTTTGTGACAGGCACAGAAACCTCCTGTATCGCGACGGTATCCTTGTTCTTCTCATCGTTATAGGCCTCGGGGTCGTCATGCTGTATGGTCCAGCCGGAGACGTTCTCAGGCAGTGCAAGTTCGTCGACTTCAAGTTGAAGCGTTTTTGGCTTTCCCGTGGTGTTTACGGCGGCGAGAGTAAGGGCGCTTCGGTCTTCTGTCCAGGCAGCGGCGACATCCACGCCGGGGACCTCTGCTTCGACTTCAACGGGAATAGTACCGAAATGGTGCCGGTATAATTTGAGCACCTGTCCGGTGGTTTCCAGCCAGGCATCGGTGCCCGTGGTCTTGATGGCGCCGATGACATTCACGGTCTGGGCGTAGTTGGCCATGAAATAGAGGTCGCTGTGGCGAAACATGGCATGCAGCGCGGCGGCGCAGCCCAGGGCGTCGCGCATGAAATAGCGCACGCCAATTTCACCATAGAGGTTGGGGCCGTACCAATAGTTCCATTCATCCAGGGCGATGCGGATGTCCTTTTCTTTCAATCCCGGAATGGAATCGCGATAACCCCGGTGCGCTTCCGCCACCCGGTCAATGGAATCCACAGCGACCTGGACGTGTTTGGTGACATCGTCCTTGTGCTGCCAGTAGAGGTGTTCGCTGATGAGTTCCATGTGGTCCGCGCAATGGGTGAGCATGGTTTCGCTCCATTCGCCCGCCGCACCCACGCCGATACACTGGGCTTCGGGGGATACGGCACGGATGGCGTCCACCACCGCAGTGTGTTTCTTGACATAGTCTTCCAGGGGCATGTGCCCCAACTGCCAGTCTCCGTACATCTCATTGCCTACCGCCCAGAACTTCACCTTCCACGGTTCCGTGCGCCCGTTTGCGGCGCGTTTGGCGCCTTCGGGTGTGTCGGCCGCGCGGGTGATGTATTCCACTTCCGCCGCCGCCGAGGTCACATCGCCCAGGCCGGTGTTTAACGCGATAAACGGCTCGGTGTTGATCAGTTCGCAGAAATGGAGGTATTCATGAATGCCCATGTCATTGTGTTCAATGCCCGTCCAAGCCGGGTTTTTGCGCGGCGGGCGCTGGTCGCGTTCACCGATGCCATCGCGCCAGTCATAGCCGCTGACGAAATTGCCGCCCGGCCAGCGGTACACGGGCGCATCCAGTTCGCGCAGCAGCGCCAAAACGTCCTTGCGGAACCCGTCCACATTATCCGCGGGCATCAGCGATACCGCGCCGATATGCACCGCGCCCTTTCCCAAGCAGAGGATTGCCAGGCGACCATCTTTGGCGTCTCCGCCTGCGGTGAACGTAAAGGGATGTTTCATAAATGCATCGCCGGGTTGCTCAATGACCGCCACGGCTTCCGAAGCCGCGTCATTGCCCCATTGTAGGGCGACTTCGACGCGACCTACCTCGCCCAAGGCTTTGAGAATGATATAACCCGTGTATTCCCTTCCCTTTTCAAGGGCGAGCCGGGGATGATAAATGCCGCGGGGTTCGCCGGCACCGTCCAGCGTGATGACCGGGTCATGGTCTCCCACAAACGGCTCCACCGTATTCATCGTCACTGCCTCCGGCGGGCCCAGGATCTGCCAGGGAGATGCAATTAATATTTCATAGGGCACCCCGTCACCTTCCCAGGATACCTCTTTCCCTTTGTGCAGATCCCAGCCGGACTGTTTCCCGTCCACGGGAAAGAAGAACTTGCGGTCCTCCAGCATCTCCGCCCAGATGCCCCCGTAAATGCACCGGCCAAGATGCTCGATGAATTGACCATACACATAGGGTGAGATAGGCGTTTTCGTTTCCCGGGCGTCAATCTGAACGGGTCCGGCAGTCGCTTCGCTGCATCCGCTCGTCAGCAGGACGACCGCCAGCAACAGTGTTGAAAGCGTTTGGACATGTTTCATGAGGGAGTTCCTTTCGCGTGTTTTGTTTTCATCCCATTATCAGACCTGCACGTAGCGTCTTTCGTTACACCGTTTCGTGCGATAGCGGGTGTAGTGGCTCATCATAGCACTATACAATACTTCTGAAGCAACCAGCGGGCAGGGATACCGGTAAAGTAGAGTAATTGACTGCCTGACAATGCTTGTGACAGTATTCGATTCGGGATTCATCGGTTATTTTGTTTGGACGCATGCAGATGATAGGAACGAAGATGTCGAAGAAGATATAATACATCCAGACATGAACATTACCTTTGAAACCTTCACACAACCCAGAGGAAGACACATATGGAAAAGAATCCCACAATCAGCCGTCGTAGTTTCGTCAAAGGAATCGCGGCGGGCGGCGCGGGCCTGTTGATTTTGCCCAGTGGCGCCCTGTTCGGTCAGACCGCGCCGAGTAATAAACTGAACGTGGCGCTCATCGGCACCTGGGGCCGGGCTGAAGCGCATTATGAAGGGCTGAAAAAAGAAAATGTGGTCGCGTTATGTGATGTGGATGAAGACCATCTCGCTTTCGCGGCAAAAACGTTTCCGGACGCCAAAACATACGTGGATTGGCGGGAGTGCCTTGATCAGAAGGATATAGACGCGGTGGTGTGCTGTACCCCTGACAGCACGCATGCGTTCATCGGCGTTTGGGCAATGAACCGCGGATATCATCTTTACCTGGAGAAGCCTTGCGGCCTCAGCGTCGAAGAGGCACGGCTGGTGCGTGAGACCTATTTGAAGAACAAGGGGAAACTGGCGGTGCAGCACGGTACCCAGCGACACGCGAAGCCGAATTTCAACCGCGTACGGGAGCTTATTCAAGACGGGGTAATCGGCGATCTGGAATCGGCGTGCGCCTGGGGGGACCGTCAACTCCGCAAACCGGGGTATCCGCCCGCGGCGGGGGAGCCGCCCAAATCACTGCACTATGACTTGTGGATAGGGCCGTCTCCCCATCATCCCTATAATCCGGATTATTTTTCAGGCAGCTCGGGCATGAACTGCCTGCAGTGGAACATGTATTGGGATTTCGGCGCCGGCCAGGTCGGCGACATGGGAAGTCACACGATGGACCTTGTCTGGAATGCCATCGATGCCAAACTGCCGGTTTCAGCCAAGGCGAGCGGTGAAGCCTTTAACCCGGAAGTGACGCCGGTGGAACTTACCATGACTTTCAACCTCCCGGCCAATACGTGGCGGCCGGCCATTGAGGTCAGCTGGTACCAGGGCGGCGCCATGCCCCGTCCCCCCATGGAATGCGTTGACTTGGCGAAAATAGACCACGGCGCGCTGTTCAAAGGCAGCAAAGGACACCTGATATGTTCTTTTGACGACCGGCTGATCCTTCCCTCCGATGACAGTGCGGACATGACCTATTACAAGCCGCGTCCGGAAGACCAACTGATCGCCCCCCTGGGCAATTTCCAGCAGGAATGGATTGACGCGTGCAAAGGCGATCTGAAAACATCCTGTGACCTGGAATACGGCGGTGACAAGATGGAAATGATGCTGCTGGGGCTTGTCGCCTACCGGGTCGGCAAGGAACTCGACTATGACGGCGCGGCCGGCAGGGTCACCAATAGTGATGAGGCGAATGAACTGCTGCACCGTACCTATCGCCCCGGGTGGGTGTTGAACGGATAACGGAGTGTCTCTGTACCTTTGGTTCTTAATATTAGATTCGTTACAAGCGGAGTGAAACAGGCGGACAGAATCTTCAAGGATGCCATGCCCGCCTGTTTCATTTTAATGCAGAACCATGGCATACTATTGGCGCGCGGCCCTATTCCTTGGCAGGGCCATGAAACCGAGTCAAAAAAACGAGGAGGATCCCCATATGAATGCTATGCGTAAACCCTTGCAGTTGATTCTTTCCACAGCTGCAACCGTCCTGTTGGCAATGTCATTCGCTTGTACTGAGGAATCGGAGAAAGGCGCCATGCAAGTACATCCCTATAAAACAGCCCTGATTACCCGGTGGGGGCAGGAAGTGACACCGGAAAACGCCTGGACCGAATACCCTCGCCCGCAAATGGCGCGGGAGCAGTGGCAGCACCTGAACGGGTTATGGGACTACGCCATTACCCAAGATGACGCTGCGGCTGCGCCGGACGTGTGGGCGGGTAACATTCTGGTGCCGTTCTGCCTGGAATCCCGGCTGGGCGGCGTGCAGCGGTTGCTGCAACCCGAAGAGGCATTATGGTATCGTCGTTCCTTTGAGGTCGCCGATATCACGGGGAAACGGACCCTGCTCAATTTCGAAGCGGTGGACTACCGGTGTGAGGTGTGGGTCAATGGTACCTCGGTCGGCAGCCACCAGGGCGGCAACACCCCTTTCAGCCTGGACATCACGAACGCCGTGCAACAGGGCGGCAATGAACTCATCGTTCGCGTGGAAGATGAAACCGGCGGCTGGCAGTTGCGCGGGAAACAGGTGCTGGAAAACAAAGGCATCTGGTATACCCGCGTGTCGGGTATCTGGCAGACGGTGTGGCTGGAACAGGTCTCTGCCGCCTATATCGAAGACCTGACCCTCAAGACCGATGCCGCCTCTGGAACGGTGAATGTTGCGGCGGAGGTCAACGGGTCCGGGGACGGCGCTGTCCTTCGCGTAACCATGAAAGACGGCGAGACGGTTGTGGCTTCCGCGGAGGGTTCGGTTTCGGGACTTGCATTGCAGGTGGCATCGCCGAAACTCTGGACGCCGGATACGCCGCACCTGTATGCCCTGGATATCGAATTGCTGGACGGCGCCGGGGCGTCCCTTGACCGGGTATCCTCCTATGCCGGCATACGCACGGTGGGCAAGACGCGCGATGCGGAGGGCCATCTGCGTTTTACGTTGAACGGCGAAACCATTTTCCAGTGGGGGCCGTTGGACCAGGGCTGGTGGCCCGACGGACTCTTGACCCCGCCGTCCGATGCGGCCATGTTGTACGATATCGAGTACCTGAAAGCGGCGGGCTTCAACATGATCCGCAAGCACATCAAGGTCGAACCCCGCCGATATTACTATCACTGCGACCGGCTGGGTATGCTGCTCTGGCAGGACCAGCCCAGCGGCGGCGAGAACCCGCGCTGGCTGTTCCTGAAGGAAGATGCGCCCGATGCGGAATGGCCCGATGATGCGCACGCGCAATACATGCAGGAACTGGAATGGATGATGGATACCCTCGAAAACCATCCTTCCATCGTGGTCTGGGTGCCTTTCAACGAGGCCTGGGGCCAGCACCGTTCCGTGGAGGTCGGCAACTGGGTGTCCGAGCGCGACCCGAGCCGCCTGGTCAATATTGCCAGCGGCGGTAATTTCTTCCCCGTCGGGGATGTTGCGGACGCCCATGCCTATCCCAATCCCAAGTTTCCCTATCCCCATGAGCGCTTCACCGAGTTCGTCAAGGTGGTGGGCGAATTCGGCGGCCACGGGTTCCCCGTGGACGGCCATCTCTGGAATCCCGACCAGAAAAATTGGGGTTACGGCAAAAAGCTTCCGGAATCACTGGAAGAATATAAGACGCGGTTCCGCACCACTCTGGAAGAGTTGAACCAGCTGCGCCGGGAAGAAGGCATCGCTGCGGGCGTGTATACCCAAACCACCGACGTGGAGGTCGAAATCAACGGCTTGCTCACCTACGACCGGGAAGTGGCGAAAATCCCCGCCGAAGAACTGGCGGAAATACGCCGGGAACTGCTTCCCGACCTTGTCGGCGGCGCGAGATGATGCGCAAATAGGCGGGTATGCCACCCGGTGAGCGTTAATGAAATACTGATGCGGGTAGGTCGTTGGCGTATTGACACGTCCGGCAGTTTGTGCCATACTAATTTTGACGGCTTTTACCGGGTGAGCCCGCGCGTTGTTTTTTATGGAGATACAGAGCATGATTCGCATCGTGGAAGCGAAAGCGCACGACGACTACACCGTGTCCCTGGTTTTTGAGGACGGTGTTCGAGGCATTGTTGACCTGTCGCATCTCAAGGATAAAGGGCTGTTTCATGCCTGGTCCGATAGGACGTTTTTTTTGTCTCCGCAACTAGGCGACGACGGCGCACTGAGGTGGGGAGAGGATATAGAGATCTGCCCGGATGCTTTGTACTTGCGTGTTACGGGCAAAAATCCCGAAGACCTTTTTTCGATCCCGATAACTGAGACAACCCATGTCTGAACTTTCCCGCTTTTTTGGCGTTGTGATAAAGATGTTTCATGACGACCATAACCCGCCCCATTTCCATGCTTTTTATGGCGAAGACGATGCTATTTTTGATATCCGGCGGATTAGCCTCCTGAAAGGAAAATTGCCGCCGCGTGCGTTGGGGTTGGTGACCGAGTGGGCTGCGATGCATCAGAACGAACTGCTCGACCGCTGGCAATGCGCGCAAGCGGGTGAGGCATTACAAGGTATTGATCCCCTTGAGTAGCCTGTTGTCATCCTGGTTGACCACACTGTGTTGTTGCCCTGCAGGGAATCTATGGCGCACCTGGGAAGGTACGCCTACTAAAGCGAAATTTACCTACGGTGATAGGTGGTTTAGTCCATCAACAAGAACCCTGTATGACATGAACGGCGTTAAGTTACGCTATCAGTCAGTTCTTGGGATATGTCCATAACAACCCATCCCCATAGAAGTGAAAATGCCATGAAGGACGAAGTAAAGGCCTGTTATAGCCGTCTCTACCGGGACGGCCTGCTGGAGGACACGCTGCCCTTCTGGTTCCCCAGGTGTGTTGACACGGAGCATGGCGGTTTTTTTACCGCCCTCGACCGGGACGGCACGGTCATCGACACCGACAAAAGCATCTGGCACCAGGGGCGCATTTCCTGGCTGCTGGCAACGCTTTACACTACCGTGGAGCCGCGCCCGGAGTGGCTGGCGGGGTCCGGGTCCGGCATAGAGTTCCTCCGGCGGCACGGATTCGACAGCGACGGGCGCATGTTTTTTCAGGTGACACGGGACGGTCGACCGTTGCGCAAACGGCGATACGTGTTCAGCGAGGCTTTTGCCGCCCTTGCTTTTGCCGCCTATGCCGTCGCGTCGGGGGATGAAAAAGCCGCCACGGAGGCGCGTGCGATTTTCGATACCTTTCAACGCTATACCACGACACCGGGCCTGCTGCCGCCCAAGGGCATTGTGGAAACCCGCCCGACCAAGGGTCTTGCCCAGCCCATGATCACCATTAATGTGGCCCAGCAACTGCGCGACACTGTGGGTGATCCCGAATACTGTACGGCGCAGATTGACCGCTGTATTGACGAGATCCGCAGGGATTTTCTCCATCCGGAAATGGAATGTGTTCTGGAAACGGTGGGGCCGAACGGGGAGTTCCTGGACCATTTCGATGGGCGCACGGTGAATCCCGGGCATGCCATTGAGGCCGCGTGGTTTATTCTGCACGAAGCGCGCCTGCGCGGAGGCGACCGGGAACTCACGGCGCTGGGCTGTCAAATGCTCGACTGGATGTGGGCGCGCGGTTGGGACCAGGAGTACGGCGGCCTCTTGTATTTTATTGATGTCAAAGGCCTGCCCATACAGGAATACTGGCATGACATGAAGTTCTGGTGGCCCCACACCGAGGCCATAATCGCCGCACTCCTCGCGTATCACCTGACGGGTGACGCAAAATATGCGGACTGGCATCGGCAGGTTCATGACTGGGCGTATGCGCATTTCCCCGACCCTGAACACGGGGAATGGTACGGGTATCTGCATCGAGACGGTAGCGTGTCGGTGCCCCTGAAGGGGAATATGTGGAAGGGGAATTTTCACCTGGGCCGCATGCAGTGGTATTGCTGGCAACTCCTGGAGGGCAGACCGCCCGGAAAACCGCTTGCGCCCCCGTACTAGAAGGAGAATCGGATGCCGTCTGCTTGCTTTAGCCGAATTGCTATTCATGTTCCTTCCCGTATGTCGCTTATCACGGCGTGCCTTGCGATACTGCTGCTTTCTTTTCCCTTGACGGCGTCTCCGTTGAACTGGGAGGAACTCCCGCCGCTGCCGAACGCGGACGGTGTTGCAGGGCCTTTCGTCGGGGTGCACGGCGACGCGCTTCTTGTCGCGGGTGGCGCCAATTTTCCGAAACCCGTCTGGGAAACGGAAAAGACTTTTTATGACAGTATTTATGTCCTGCTTCGTGAACACAAGGACGGCAAAACGGCCTACCGTTGGGTTACAGGATTCCATCTTGACCGGCCCATCGCCTACGGCGTTTCCGTTTCCACAGCCCGGGGTGTGGTCTGTATTGGTGGAAACGATGCCTCACGGGTCTACGCGGATGTTTTTCTGCTCCGCTGGAATCCGAACACGCAATCGGTCGAGCGGGAATCCCTGCCGTCCCTGCCCGGGCCCCGCACCAACGCGTGCGCGGCCGTTATCGGAAACCAGGTGTACCTGGCTGGGGGAACTTTAGGCTTGGACTTGGGAACCGCTACCGCTGATTTCCTTTGCCTTGATCTCGGGAACGCGAATCCGGCATGGGAGCGTTTGCCCGCTTGCCCGGGACCGTCCCGGGCCTTTGCCATCGCCGCCGTGCAGAACAACGGTGTCGACGAATGCGTCTATGTTTTCAGCGGCCGCCGCGTGAACGAAAAAGGTGGAACGGAATTTCTCAAAGACGTCTGGGAGTTCAACCCGGCCAGCCTGCGTGCGGACATCGGCGGGAGTGGGGGAAAAAGCCCCTGGCGTCAACGGGCCGATGCACCGCGCTGCATGATGGCGGGTACGGGTATTGCCCTCGGCCAGAGCCATATTTTCCTCCTGGCCGGCGCGGATGAAACCCATTTCCATGAGGTGGATGCGCTCAAGGACGCCCATCCCGGCTTCCCGAAAGAGACCTTCGCCTATCACACCATTACCAACACATGGACCAGCGCCGGCGCCACGCCCGCAAACCAGGTGACCACCACGGCGGTGCGGTGGGGAAGCGATACCGTCAAGGACCCCATTATCCTGCCGAGCGGGGAACTGCGGCCCCGGGTGCGCACGCCGCAGGTGTGGCGAATCACACCCGTTCCGGGCGTGGAGCATTTCGGTTGGACGGATTTCTCCGTGCTGGGTCTGTATCTGGCGGGCGTGATCCTGGTGGGTGTCTTTTTCGCGTTCAGGAACAGGACAGCAGACGATTTCTTCCGGGGCGGCCAGCGGATTCCCTGGTTCGTGGCGGGGATGAGCATTTTCGCCACCATGCTGAGTTCCATTACCTTCATGGCGATCCCGGCAAAAGCCTACGCCACCGACTGGGTGTATTTCCTTGTGAACATGACGGCGGTGGCGATTGCACCGGTGGTGATCCTGCTTTTCCTGCCCTTTTTCCGGAATATCGACGCTACAAGCGCTTACGAGTATCTCGAAAAGCGTTTCAACCGTCTTGCCCGGCTGTTCGCCAGCGCCTCCTTCACCCTGTTCCAGGTGGGGCGCATGGCGGTGGTCCTGTACCTGCCCGCCCTGGCCCTGGCGGCCATCACCCCCCTGTCGGAACAGCAGAGCATTCTGCTCATGGGCGTGTTGAGCATCGTTTACTGCGCCATGGGCGGCCTGGAAGCCGTGGTATGGACGGATACGATCCAGAGTTTTGTGCTGTTGGGCGGGGCCCTGTTCAGCCTTGTGCTGATTGTGACCCAGGTGGACGGCGGCCTGGCCGGGTTTTGGGATACCGCCATAGCGAACGAAAAACTGCATTTCGCCAACCTGGATTTTTCAGCGCACAGTTTCGCCACCACCGCCCTGTGGGTGGTGGTGCTGGGCGGGCTTGGCCAAAGCCTGGTGCCCTACGCGTCCGATATGGCGGTGGTGCAACGGTACATGTCGGTGCCGGATATAGGCCGGGCGAAAAAAGCCATCTGGACCAACGCCGTGGCGGTTATTCCCGCCTCGCTGCTGTTCTTTGGTATGGGCACCGCCCTGTTCGTTTTTTACGCGAACCACCCGGACCGGCTTGATCCCACCTTCAAGACCGACGCCATCTTCCCGCTCTTTATCGCGCGGGAGCTCCCTGCCGGTATCGCCGGACTTGTCGTGGCGGGCATTTTCGCCGCGGCCCAGTCCACCATTTCCACGAGCATCAACAGCATGTCCACCGCGGTCGCCACCGATTTCATAAAACCGTTAAACCTGATCAAGACGGAACGGGGCTACCTGTTCCTCGGCCGGGTGCTCACGGTCCTTTTCGGGACGGCCGGGGTGCTCCTGGCGCTGCTCTTCGCCTCCTCGGACATTATGTCGCTGTGGGATCAGTTCATGAAGATCCTCGGCCTCTTCGGCGGCGCCATGTGCGGTCTGTTCTGCCTGGGCATCTTCACGACCCGCGCCAACAGCACCGGCGCAATCATCGGCGCCCTGGCCGGCGCAGCCGGGCTTTTCCTGGTGCAACAATATACACCTGTCCATTTGCTGCTGCACGCCTTTGTGGGTGTCGCCCTTTGTTGTATCATCGGATATGCCGCCAGTCTGCTGTTCCCGCCCATGAAACGTTCGATCGAAGGGTTGACCATCTATACGCCCCGCGATGAAGAAAAGACGGTCCTGGAAAATACTAAGATGTGAAGTGTGTCTACCTTTTTACGGAGAAGTGTCGATGTCAATTGTGGAAGAATACCCGGGTTTGACGATGATTCCTATCTCAGAGCAGACGACAAATATCTGTGGGAGATTCATTTCTGCCCTATTGCTCCTTATCGGTGTTATGCAAGGGGCGGTATCCGAGGATACCTGGAGGCTGGAAGCGCAGCAACGCATCGAACAGATTCGAAAATCTGATTTGACGGTTCGTGTAACGGACGTTGACGGGAAGCCGTTGTCCGATATGCCTGTGCATGTCACCATGATCCGCCACGCCTTTCCCTGGGGTACCTGTGTGAAGGCGCAACGTATAACCGGAGATTCGCCGGATGATGCGATCTACCAGGAAAAAGTAGTTGAATTGTTCAATTGCGCGGTCCTTGAAGACGCGCTGAAGTGGAACGGGTGGCATGGGGCGTACGGCCCGAGTTTTACCCGCGAGAACACGGAGGCGGCGTTAAAGTGGCTCAAGGAAAGGGCTTTTCGCATCCGGGGACATTGTCTGGTGTGGCATGGATGGGAAAACCTGCAACCTTGGGGAGCAACGCTTGCCGACGATTTGCCGGACCTGCGGCGACGTATACTCGAACATATTGATGAATTGTCCGAATTCACCCGGGACTACGTGGACGAATGGGATGTCGTCAATGAACCGGTAAATGTTAACGAGGTGCTCACGGTACTGGGCGAGGAGGTCCTGGCGAGGTGGTTTCACCGCGCCCGCGCGGCGCTGCCGGATTCCTGCCGACTGTTCATCAACGAATATAACATTGTTGAACCTTTCAGTGCCGGTACGCGGGATGCCTATGAAGCGATTATCCAGGCATTACTTGACGCGAAGGCGCCTCTGGAAGGGATAGGATTTCAAAGCCACTTTCAACTTCCGCCCGAATCGCCCGTTGAAGCCCTACAGGTCTTTAACCGCTTCGCCCGTTTTGGTCTGCCCATTGTCGTAACGGAATTCGACGTGAATACAAAGGATGAAGAGCGGCAGGCGCAATTCACACGTGATTTCCTCACCGCCGCCTTCAGTCATCCTGCCTGCACCGGTTTTGTCTTCTGGGGGTTCTGGGAAGGCGCCCATTGGCGTCCGGACTCCGCGTTGTTTCGAAAGGACTGGTCGGAAAAACGGAATCTTGCCGTGTATCGTGACTTGGTCTTTAAAGAATGGTGGACCAATGAGACCGGTAACACGAACGCGTATGGCGAGTTCGCTCTGCGGGCGTTCAAGGGAATGCACACGGTTATTGTCGGCAATCAGGAGAAGGTGGTGGAGATAGGGGACAGTGCTGCTAAGATGGAGGTTATTCTTTGATGACAGCGCTATTCCCCTCGTTCCCAAACGGAAGAAGGCCCAAAGGACGCCTCGACGCGTACACTGAAAAACCACAGAAGACAGGATTTTCCCGTGCCCGTCACGCGCAACATTAGTCACCAGGAAGTCATGCTAAAAGTTTCTTAACTATGGTATAATTTTCCAATGGTCGAATACAGATATACAGATTATTTTGACAATGAGGTATTAAGGAAGCGTTCTTACTTAAGAAAAGCATGGTGTGTATAGGTAGTCGAAAATGCCGAAAAAGTTGAATCCCAAGAACAGAATCGGTGTCGGTTTTGGGCTAGGATTCCGGAACTTGAAAATCGGTACCTGCGTGTTGTTACCTTGGATGACAAGATTACCATACATAATGCTTTTCCAGATGGGCGATTCAAGTTATGAAAATGAAATACTATAAAGTCACCGATTCTCTCTATATCGATCTTTCAGAGAATCCCAGTGTTGAAAGTAAAGAAGTTTCAGAAGGTGTTGTTCTTGATTATGACGTCAATGGCAACTTGGTTGGTATAGACATAGACAATGCCGCCTCAAAGGTTGCCATGGACAAAATTGTGGTCAGTAGTATGCCCGGATCGGTTGAAACCGCCGCCTGATGAAATGAGAAACACCAACAGGAACGGGAATGTGAGTGGGGTTGTGCATGTTTTTATGGTGAAGTGTCTCTGTCCCTGCACGTAGAAATAAACAATTGTGCCCCTGTTTATTAAAATAGAGGCCTCGGTGAATCCAAAGAAGAAGCAAGGGATGAAAGTGCCACTTCCCAATTTACCCAATGTGTTGCGGAGGATCGCACTCCTTGGCATAAGTCTGCTTGTAGGCCTTTCCAGAACCGGTTGTAGCGCTTACAATACAGATAATGAGCCGTTGAGCGATACGACCAACGTGACGGAACGGACGATTCTGCTGCCGGGAAGCGTGCCGCTGGTGCTGGTGTGGATACCCCCGGGCAGTTACCAGATGGGCCGGTATCCGGGCGAGGCGGACAGCCAGTCAGACGAAGATCCGCAACATCCGGTCACGCTGGCGTATGGTTTCTGGATGGGCAAGTACGAGATCACGCAGCAGCAGTGGCTGGCGGTGCGTGGTTCGTGGCCGGGCACGGCGCCATCCGCAGACATCGGACTTGGCAACACCTATCCTGCCTATTGCATCTCCTGGGATGACGCGAAAAATTTTATCACGACGTTGAACGCTCATATCGTGAGTAGCGACCAGGGGCCGTTGACGGTGCGTCTGCCCAGCGAGGCGGAGTGGGAGTATGCCTGCCGGGCAGGCACGACCACCCGCTTTTACTTTGGCGATTCAGCGGAATGTAGCGCCACGGACTGTTCGGATTGCGCGGCAGGTACACTGCCGGGCAACCGCACAAACTACATGCGGTACTGCGGCAAGAGCAAACCCGTGGGCGGCAAGACAGCAAACGCCTTCGGGTTGCACGACATGCACGGAAATATGTGGGAGTGGTGCGAAGACGACCGCCACGCGGATTACGACGGCGCCCCCGCGGATGGAAGCACGTGGATTGATTCGCCGCGGGCCTCATCCCGGACAATCCGGGGCGGTGGTTGCGGCGACTACCCTTTGATGTGCCGGTCGGCGTCTCGGGGCGGTCTCGCACCGGACTCTCGGTCCGACATTTTCGGTTTCCGTCTTGCCGCAGTTCAATGATTCCCGCCTGCACCGGGTTTGTCTTCTGGGGGTTCTGGGAAGGCGCCCATTGGCGTCCGGACTCCGCGTTGTTTCGAAAGGACTGGTCGGAAAAACGGAATCTTGCCGCGTATCGTGACTTGGTCTTTAAAGAATGGTGGATCGATGAGACCGGAAAAACAAAGGAGTATGGCGAGTTTGCCTTGCGTGCCTTCAAGGGAACTTACCGGAGTACCGTTGGCGCCCGGGAAAGGACCGTGGAGATTGAGACTGATAAAAAAATAGTGGAGATTGAGATGTAATCTCTGCTGCTTTTTATAGTTACTTAAATCGTACGCAACAACGCCTCGGTCTTGGAATAAATAGAAAGCTGACCTGTGAAAACCTGTTTTATTTCTGTCGCTCCGATGATTTGGGTGATAGGTATTCCCGTAATAATGACATGGCATCAAGGTATACCTTCGGCGGCAGGCGCCATTGAAGCCATAGAAAGTTCTATGTGCCAACCAACCATGTTCTATGCCGACAGTGACCATGGCGCGCCTTTTGCCAAGGACCCGGATGTGGTGCGCTTTGGCGGGCGGTATCTCCTGTATTATTCCATACGAATGCCCGGACAAATCGGTATCGGCATCGCCGAGAGCGACGACCTGGCCCAATGGCGCAAGGTCGGGGAACTGGAACCGGCCGCCGACTATGAACGGAAAGGCGTTGCCGCGCCGGCCGCGCTGGTACATGAAGGGAAGGTGCACCTCTTTTACCAGATCTACGGGAACAAGGAGAAGGATGCCTTGTGCCACGCCGTTTCCGAAGACGGACTTCGCTTTGAACGGAACACCACCAACCCCATCTTCGCGCCGACGGGCGGCTGGACCGTGGGACGCGCCATTGATGCGGATGTTTACATTGAGGGCGACACGGCTTTCCTGTACGGCGCCACCCGCGACCCGCAGATGAAGCAACAGATGCTGTTTGTCGCTACCGCGCCGGTGGCGGCGGGATTCAATCGAGACAGTTGGACGCAACGCTGCGATGCGCCTATTCTCAAGCCGGAATTACCCTGGGAAACGAACTGCATCGAAGCGCCATCCGTGCTTAAACGCAAGGGGCGTTTCTTCATGTTCTATGCCGGGGGTTACAACAACGACCCGCAGCAGATCGGTGTGGCGGTATCCGATGATGGCATTGCCTGGGAAAGACTTTCAGACAAACCGTTATTGCCTAACGGCCCGGAAGGCTCGTGGAATCACAGCGAATCTGGGCATCCCGGCGTTTTTGTGGATGATAACAGTGAGGTCTGGCTCTTTTTTCAGGGGAACAACGACAAGGGGAAAACCTGGTACCTGTCGAAGATGCGCGTGGCCTGGGACGATGAAGACCTGCCGTATCTGATACGAGTGGAAGACGGCCATGAGTTTCATCTGGTGCAGACACGGCAACTGTAAGCGACTATGAATCCCATCTTACCAGACATCCTGAATCCACTTCGTCGACCTTTCACAATGTATCCGGGAACCAGTTGAAACGATTTTTTTTGTCGTTTTGAGTGGATCATAAGTAAGTTGACAGCACGTATGCTAACGGCTGTATACTGTATGCAGGAGATGTTGCATATGCCTTTACTACAAGTTCGTGGATGTCCGGAAGATTTATACAAGAAGGTTGCCCTGGTTGCAAAGCGGCAGAATCGTACGATAGCCCAGCAGGTGGTGGTATTGCTTGAGAAGGGGTTGGGCCAGGAGGAATCCAACCGGGAGCGTCGTCAACGGTTGCTTCGTGCGCTTGAGACGTGCAAAGTGCCGGGGAAAGCGCAAGCGATAGACGCGTCCGAGCTCGTTCGCGAGGACCGTGACCGATGAACATTGTCCTGGATGTCAGCGCTACCATGGAGATCCTTCTTCAGAAAGAAAAGAAAGACCTTTTCAGCGGTCACATCGCGGAGGCTTCCTGGGTGATTGCGCCTGACCTGTACGTTTGTGAACTCTCCAACGTAGTGTGGAAGTATTACCGGTCAAAAGTCGCTTCCAGGGCGGATTGCATTGCCTGGGCGGAGCGGGGCATTGCGCTGATTGACGATTTCATGGACAGCCGTGAACTTTGGCAGGAAGCGCTTGGCGAGGGGATTAAGTATGCCCATTCCGTTTATGACCTGTATTATGCCGTTCTGGCCAGAAGAAACAATGCTGTTCTGCTTACCACCGACAAGACATTGGAGGCATTGTGCAGAAAGATGAAGATAGCGTGCCGCTTTTAGCCGCCGGCCTCTCCAACTTCAGATTTCCTGACGTCGTCGGAAATTCACACGGCATCGGTAAACAAACATAGAGACGGAGCAAAAAAGGACTTATAACGAAGTAGCCCGTTGCCCTGTCATTCGGTATCGTATCCTGGTAAGCAGACGCCATAATCACCGAGGAGGAATGTTTATTATGAAACTGTCGCTTACACTGAATCTGTTCCTTTTCCTGTCCGTACTCACTGCAGTGGAATGCGCGGTGAGCATCGCCGAACCCATCGGTACGCCCCTCTACACGCAGGGCGAGCATGGCTACCATACGTATCGCATTCCCGCGCTGGCCGTCACGAAGCAGGGGACGGTGCTCGCCTTCTGTGAGGGGCGCAAGACCTCCGGGGGTGACAGTGGCGACATCGCCATTGTGCTCCGTCGCTCCGGGGACAACGGCGATACCTGGGGTGAACAGCAGGTGGTCTGGGACGATCCCGGCAACACGAGCGGCAATCCCTGCGTGGTGGTGGACCGGGATACGGGCGTTATCTGGTTGCTGATGACCTGGAACCTGGGCGACGACCATGAGAAGGACATCATCGCCCTGCGCAGTAAGGACACGCGCCGCGTGTTTGTCACCCGTTCAGACGATGACGGCCAGACCTGGAGCCCCGCAACGGAGATCACCTCCGAAGTGAAACAGGAGAACTGGACCTGGTACGCCACCGGTCCCGGCAGCGGGATACAACTCCAGCACGGCCCCCAAAAGGGCCGCCTGGTCATTCCCTGCGACCATATCGAGGCGGAAACGAATCACTATTACTCCCATGTTATTTATTCCGACGATCATGGCAACACCTGGCGGCTGGGCGGCAGAACGCCCGATCACCAAGTGAACGAATGCGAGGTGGTGGAACTGGCCGATGGACGGCTGATGCTGAACATGCGCAACTATGACCGGGATAAGAAATATCGCCAGGTCGCTTTCAGTGAGGACGGGGGGATGACCTGGAAAGACCAGGCCTTTGACACGGAACTTATCGAACCCATCTGCCAGGCGTCCATTACGCGGCACCGCTGGCCGTCCGGGGACGTCCCCGGCGCTATTGCCTTCAGCAATCCGGCCAGCAAGGACCAGCGTGTGAACATGACCGTGCGCGCCAGCTTCGATGAAGGGCGCAGCTGGAGCGCGAGCACGGTGCTGCACACCGGGCCCAGTGCCTATTCTTCGTTGGCTGTGTTGCCCGACGGTCAACTCGCCTGCCTGTACGAGGCCGGAGAAAAACATCCCTACGAGTCCATTGTGTTCGCCCGGATTCCCCTGCCGACGCCGTTCCTGCCGTCCTTGCCCGAAGGCTGTTCCTGGGATCTGGTCTGGCAGGATGAATTTGACGGGGACGCGATTGACGAAGGTAAATGGGAGATCATCGGGGACAGCCCACGCCGGGACGGGTTCTGGGTGAATGAGGACGCCGCCCTCGACGGCAAAGGAAACCTGGTGCTGCGGACGAAAAAGGACGGCGACCGCTATACGAGTGGGGCGATCCGTACCCTGGACAGGTTTGAAAGCACCTACGGGTATTGGGAAGCCCGGTGTGAATTCCCCACCCAGCCGGGGCATTGGCCCGCGTTCTGGCTCATGCCGCCGAGAGGTATCGTTTCGCTTGAACAGGACGGGCAGGACGGCACGGAAATCGATATCATGGAGAAACCCTGGCGGGAGGATAAAATCCAGCACGCCTTGCACTGGAACGGCTACGGCGAACACCACAAATCGGAAGGTAAGGTTTCCGAAATTCCCGGTGTCAGCCAAGGCTGGCACACCTTCGGCCTGTGGTGGACGCCGGAAGAATACGTCTTTTACGTGGACGGCAAGGAAACCTGGCGCACGGCCGCAGGCGGCGTATGCCAAGTGCCGGTCTTTATTAAACTCACTGAAGAAATAGGGGACTGGGGCGGTGATATCACCGAGGCGGCCCTGCCGGACACATTCCGCGTGGATTACGTCCGCGTCTATCAGGAGAAGGCAGCGCCGGTTGCGGATGGACCGGAAGCGCTACCCTTGGTGGATATTGCCGGAGACACCGGGCGACAGGTGGTGATTGCGGCGGGCACGGAAACGGTCTACCAGGGCCATCCGACCACGGTGCTGCTGCCCGACGGCAAAACGATGTTTGCCGTGTGGTGTATTGAACACGGCGGGCTTGCCGGGCCTATGGCCAAAAGCATCGACGGCGGCCTCACCTGGACGCGGATCGACGACCGGATGCCGGAAGGCTTCAAAACCCACCGGAACTGTCCCAGCATCTACCGCATGGAAGGGCCGGACGGTGTCGAACGGCTGTGGGTGTTCTCCGCCTGCACTGGTGAAAAGGGCGGGCCACCGTACATGCCGCGTATCCTGAGCGAAGACAGCGGCGACTCTTGGCGCGAAATGGAGCCCTTGGGTGATAAATTCAATTGCGTCATGACCTTCAGTTCCGTGCTGCGCCTCAAGAACGGCGCGCACCTGGGCATGTACCATCGGCGTAGCGGTCCGGAAAATAAATTATTGGAAGTGGTGCAGACGATTTCACCGGACGGCGGCCTTACCTGGTCCGACCCTGTGGTCGTTGCCACGGTCCCGGATAAAATGCCCTGCGAACCTTTCGTTTTCCGCTCCCCCGACGGCAATGAACTCTGCTGTCTCATGCGAGAGAACACCCATAAAGGCCGCGGCCTGATGATGTTCAGCCGTGACGAGGCGCGGAGCTGGTCCACTCCCGTGAACACGCCCTGGGGCCTGAGCGGCGACCGGCACATGGGCGTATACGCACCCGATGGACGGCTCGTGATCGCTTTTCGTGACCGCGCGCCGGACAGTCCCACCTCGGGACATTTCGTCGCCTGGGTGGGCGCTTACGACGACATCCGCAACGGCAGGCCCGGCCAATCCCGCGTTAAACTGCTCCACAGCCACTCCGGAAGCGACTGCGGCTATCCTGGTGTGGAACTGCTTCCCGACGGCACCATCGTCGCCACGACTTACATCAAGTACCGCGAAGGCAAGGCAAAACATTCCGTAGTCAGCACGCGCTTTACATTGGAAGAAATTGATCGGATATTGAATGACGCTCCCGATGTGAAACACTCCGGCAGGGGTGGAAGCCATTAGTCGGTGGTTGAGCGAAGCGATACCACCGGATCACGACATCACCTAATGACCCATCCTGGAGGGATGGATTGGTCTCTCGTTCCCAAGTTGTACTTGGGAACGCACGCTCTCTTGAAATTCTATTTCTTTCTGACCCTGTGTGCAATAGGCTTGCCGCAGGCGATGGTTAATGATTGCGAAGTACAACTTCGCACAGAATTGCGTTCCCAAATAGAATTTGGGAACGAGCGGCAAAGGGGGGGCGTCACTCCGCTCTGAAACACCCCGGCAGGAGTGGAAGCCATTAGCCGGTGGTTGAGCGAAGCGATACCACCGGATCACGACACCGCCTCATGACCCATCCGGAGGTATGGATTTGTCTCGCCCCAAAGTTGTAGAAATTGTCTCGTTTTACCCACAAGGATTACTATAGATCCCCTGACTGAAGAATGAGTTATGAAAGCAGGGACGGGCTTAAGCGAATCTGACCCGGCGGCGTAAGGCGGTGCTGGCCCAACATTCCCAAGGCGGCCTTACGAACATGGAGTATACGGGATGAACCGAAGAAAGAAATGGTACATAGCCGGTATCGGCGGTGTTCTCGGGCTTGTTCTCATTTCCGGCGTGCTCCTGGCGGCAGCCTGGTATTCGCTGTCGGGTTCGGAAGGGCAGTACTTCGATTCGGCCGGGGTACGGATTCATTACATAGATGAGGGACAGGGGGTGCCCGTGGTGCTCGTGCATGGTTTCGCGGTCCCGGCCCACCTGCAGTGGCGCAAACCGGGCCTGATAGCGGCCCTGGCGAAGGACTATCGTGTGATAGCGCCGGACAACCGCGGCCACGGGAGAAGCGACAAGCCTCACGATCCCGGGCAGTACGGCGTGCAAATGGCGGAAGATGTGGTGCGCCTTCTGGATCACCTCCACATAGATAAGGCCCATATCATCGGCTATTCCATGGGCGGTTTCATCACGCTCAAACTGGCAGTCCTGCATCCGGAACGTCTGTTAAGTGCGGCCGCGTGCGGCGCCGGTTGGCTCCAGCCTACGGAGGAAAACCGGGAATTCGGCGAGACGGTGGCCCGGGCCATCGAGACCCGGACAGGATTCGGGCCTCTCCTCAGGCGCCTGGGGCTGCCGGACCGGCCGATGACCTTCTGGGAGAAGGCGGTGCTCCACCTTGTCTTCAACTTTTATCACGATCCCAAAGCCCTCGCCGCCGTGTCGCGGGCCAGCAGCCAAATCACCCTTACTGAAGCGGAATTGCGGGCTAATACCGTACCCGTCCTGACTATCATTGGCGGTAAAGATGGGCTCCTCCCCGAAGCCGAGGCGCTCGCTGCGGTTATGGCTAACCATAGGCTGGTGGTTCTGGAGGGGAAGAACCATAATAATACGGATGTCTCCACGGAATTTCTTGCCGATCTGAGGCACTTTCTGGCGGCGCACACGCCGGCAAAGCCACAATAAGGTTTCAGAGGAATGAACGTTAAAATAACAGGCATTGCGTTCCGATACAATTCTTCACACGGCAGGAACACAGTAATCCCGGACGGTATCGGCTGGAACCTGGCGTCTTTTGCATGCAGGGGCTGAAGTTTCCATATAACCGTAAGTAACACGCTGTATTGTATTGACGGCCACTAACGTGTACTATCTTACAAAATTGACAAGGATTTTGGTGTTCTGCCTGCCTGTCGGGCCATATATGGGACTTTGGCGGAAAACAACATAATAAGGGAACCTAACCATGCAGATAGTCACAAGGTTTCTATCGTTATCGCTCCTTTTCCCGTGGGTAGCCTTGTTTGCCGGGGCGGAGGACACTCCAACCGACACCACGCAAGTACACTGGCGCCTGCAGTATGGCGAACCCGCTAAGGAATGGGTTGAGGCGCTGCCCATCGGCAATGGCTACATGGGCGCCATGATTTTCGGAGGGACCGCGCAAGAGCGCATCCAGTTCAACGAGGACACCCTCTGGACGGGGCACCCGCAGGACTACCAGCATCCGGGCGCTGCAGAAGTACTGCCGGAATTGCGGCGGCTACTCTACGAGGGCAAACAGAACCAGGCGGAAGCATTGGCCATGAAACGGTTCATGAGCGAGCCGCTGCGCCAGTGCGCCTACCAGCCTTTCGGCGATCTGCTGCTGCGTTTTGACGGCCACGACGCCGTTACCGGTTACCGGCGCAGCCTCGACCTGGAAACCGCCCTTGCCCGGGTGGATTACCAGGCGGACGGGACATCGTTTACCCGCGAATGTTTCGCGAGTTACCCGGAGCGGGTCATCGTCATACACCTCAGTGCAGGAACGTCCGGGGCTCTTTCTTTCGATGCCGCCCTGGACAGTCCCCATGAGGCGCATGAACAACTCGCCCTCGCGCCGGACACGCTGGCGCTGCGGGGACGGGTCACCCATGCCTCGGAAAGCGGCACGGAAAGCCGCCTGCGTTTCGAGGCCCGGCTGCGGGTGCGTGTGGAAGGCGGGGAAGTCACGACGTCCGACAGCGGCCTTCACGTCCGCAACGCTTCGAGCGCGGTGCTGACGCTGGCTGCGGCGACGAGTTATGTCAACTACCAGGACATCTCCGGCGACCCTGCGCAGCGTTGCGCCGACATCCTGGCGGCAACAGCGGAACGCGGCCTGGAAGAACTCCGACAGCGCCATATCGAGGACTACCAGGCCCTGTACAAGCGCGTGGATATTGACCTGGGCGCTAGCACGGACACAACCATGACCCTGGACACGGACAAACGCCTGGCGGCTTACCGCAACGGTGGCGACCCGCACCTGGCCGCCCTGCTCTTTCAGTACGGGCGCTACCTGCTCATCGCGTCAAGCCGGCCCGGGTCCCAGCCCGCCAACTTGCAGGGCCTGTGGAACGAGCAACTGGATCCGCCCTGGGACAGCAAGTACACCGTCAACATCAATACCGAAATGAACTACTGGCCCGCCGAACTTACCAACCTGTCCGAATGCCATGAGCCCCTCTTTAAGATGATTGAGGATGTCGCCGAGACCGGCGCGCAGACGGCGCGCACCTTCTATGAGTGCGACGGCTGGGTGTTGCACCACAACACGGACTTGTGGCGGGGCACCGCCCCCATCAACCATGCGGATCACGGCATCTGGGTGTCCGGCGGGGCCTGGCTGTGCCAACACCTGTGGTGGCGCTATGCGTACACGCGAGACCGGGACTTCCTCGAGCGGCGTGCCTATCCTATACTGAAACAGGCGGCCCTGTTCTTCGAGGACTACCTGACCGAAGACCCGCGCAACGACGGGAAATGGCTCCTTTCCGGCCCGTCCAATTCCCCGGAACTCGGCGGGCTCGTCATGGGCCCAACCATGGACCACCAGATTATCCGTGCCCTCTTCGCCTCGTGTATCGCGGCCTCGGAAATCCTTGGCGTGGACGCGGACTTCCGGGAACGCCTGCGCGTTCTGCACGCACGCATAGCGCCCAACCAGGTGGGCAGGCACGGGCAACTCCAGGAATGGCTGGAAGACAAGGACGATCCGAAGGAAACCCACCGGCATGTCTCGCACCTCTGGGGGCTTCACCCCGGCAACGAAATTACCCGCGACGGCACGCCGGACCTGTACAACGCCGCGCGGCAGTCCTTGATTTTCCGCAGCGATGCCGGCACCAGCTGGTCCACCAGCTGGAAGATCAACTTCTGGGCACGCCTCCACGACGGGGAGCACGCGCACCTGCTCTTGAACAACCTGCTCAGGCCGCCCGTCAGCCTGCCCAACCTCTTCAGTAACCATCCGCCTTTTCAGATGGACGGCAACTTCGGCGCCACCAGCGGCATCACCGAGATGCTGGTACAGTCCCATGCGGGGTGTATCGAACTGCTCCCTGCGCTGCCCGGAGCCTGGCCCGCCGGACACCTTACAGGCATTCGCGCCCGGGGCGGTTTCGAAGTGGACCTCACTTGGGAAAAGGGCGCCCTCAAAACGGCCGATATCCGCAGTATCGGCGGCGAATCCTGCCGGGTCCAGTATAATGGGAAGACCAGCGAACTCAACCCGGGCCTTGGAGGCAGCGTGACCGTGACCGGGACGTCTTTTTAGCGGCAACCCAAAACAATTGATAAGAACAATAAGTCCCGGAAAAAGCGGGACAGTTCATCACGAGGCTTTCAGCCTCCCTTGTAAACGATGAAAATGAGACTGTTCGGAGGCCGGGGACAGTCCCGTCTCGCTTCGCTCGCTTGCGACAGTCCCTGCGTTCCGATATTTTCAGGGCAGCTATTCCAGAGATAGTTACCTCCCCTATGGACAATCAACAACCACCGGAAACGCCGATAGTATGAGGAAGGTCCCTAAAAGAGGCTTGATGAAAAACAAATATCGAATCCGTCTCAAAGCCTTTTTGTCCGCCATATTACGACCCTGCGCACGTCATTTCGGTTTTTTCACGCGAGAGGACGCGTTTCAAAGAAAGTATGGTGTAGAAGCGAAGAAGACCGGAACCCAGCTTCATAAGACCGCAGGCGGTAATAAAGAGCGATACTCAAAAGTCCGGAGAACTTCTTCAGGCGCATCCATCTGGATGCCGGTTTACAGTAGGCGTACCTTCCAAGGTGCGCCAAGATTCAATAAGTGCAGGAATTACCCCTTGTGGCACGCCCGGGAAGGTACGCCTGCGGCATGCATAAGAATGATTCAGGCTGGTATGAACGAGGGGAGGAATGGGTGGTGTTCCTTTCGGGCGATGAAAAACAAAACCATTAGTTTCCGGCGGAATCCATCAGAGTGATGGTCGCAGCGGCGGGGATATCAGGAGGCAGACTGCATTGGTGGGTCAAGCGTGACGCGGCGGCGGCCGCTATCATGGCGCCGTTGTCCACACAATAGGCCATATCCGGCAGGAACAGTTTCGCATCGAGGCCCGCGGCGGATTCCCGAAGCCTGCGGTTGGCGGCGACGCCGCCGGCGATGACCAGCCGGTGGATGCCGGTTTCTTCCAGAGCGGCGGCGGTTTTGAGGATTAAAGCGTCAACGGCGGCGCGCTGGAAGGACGCAGCCACGTCCGCCACCGGGGCATCCGGGTGTTCCCGCAACGCGTACAGCACGGCAGTTTTCAGGCCGCTGTAACTGAAATCCAGCGTGCTTTTTGCCGAGAGGCCTATGGGAAAAGAATAGGCATTGTCGTCGCCTTCCGCCGCCGCTTTCTGGATGGACGGACCGCCGGGATAGGGCAGGTTCAGCAGGCGGGCCACCTTGTCAAAGCATTCGCCGACCGCATCATCGCGTGTCGTGCCCAACACCTGGTACTGATGCGGCGCCCGGCAGCGTATGATTTGGGTATGGCCCCCGCTCACAACGAGGGCCAGGAACGGATATTCAGGGCGGCGCTCGCCCAGGAATACGCTGAACAGGTGTCCTTCAATGTGATGAACGGGCAGGAAAGGGATATGCCAGGCGGCGGCGGCGGCGCGTCCGAAACTGAGGCCCACCAGGAGCGATCCCATCAGCCCCGGCCCGAAGGTGGCGGCAATGGCGTCTACTGGCGCGGCCCCCCGCGTGGCGGAAAGTCCCGCTTCTTCCAAGGCGCGTTGGGTAAGCTGATAGATGACCTCGGTATGCATGCGGGAGGCGATTTCAGGCACCACGCCGCCAAAGGCGCGGTGGGTATCAATCTGGGAGATGACCACATTGGAGAGTACGGTCGTGCCGTCCTTGACCACGGCAAGGCCTGTTTCATCACAGGATGTCTCTATGCCCAGGATAAGACTCACCAGACCATCTCCGACATGGGGATAAGTTCAATTCCCTGGGCCGCCAGTTTGGGCAGTTCTTCCGCCAACACGGTTATGGTATTGGGGCGGAAATGGCCGATACTGACCGCCCAGCCGTTCCGCTTGGCCTGTGCCACCAGCTCGTTAAACTGTTTGCGCACTTCGGAGATACTGTTGTTGTGGTCCAGAAATATATCGCGGCTTGCACAGGGGATGCCCATTTCTATCGCCTTGTCGTAGGCGCGGCTGCTTCCCACCGTGCGGCTGTCAACGAAATACATCCCTTCCTGCTGGACGATTTCCAGGAACCACCCCATCTGCTCCGCATAGGTGGTAAACAATCCTCCCGTATGATTGTTGACGCCCGCAGCTTCAGGAAACTGGGCGATACACTCCCGGGTACGTTGCTGGATTTGTTCCTTGGTCATGGTCACCTGCAATTCTCCCGGGAAGCGGTTTTTGCCACCGTTGCCTGACTGCATCGGCATGTGTAAAATGATTTCAAATCCTTTTTCCGTTGCCCGAACCGCGGTTTCCCGGGCAAAGGGCGTATTCGGCAAAATGGCAAGCGTGAGCCGGTTGTCCAGGTTCAGAGCACGTTGCAGTTCGTCACCGCCATAGCCGCCGTCATCTAGAATAATTGCCACATACCCGATAATGGGCACCTCGCCTTCCGGGGAAAGCTCTTCGGCTTCGTGCCCGGGTGTCTCCGCGTCGGGACTCACCGGCGTCAGGTCTGGTGTATCTTCGGTAACCGCCGGTGGGTCTTCGAATTCTTGTTCCTCCGTTTCCGGCAAGGGGGCATCCGGAATTTCGGTAGTGCCGGCAGGGTCCGAAGCGGGGACCGGCGGCGGCAGCATGCCCGGAATGGCGCTTTCCGGCGCGGGAGTGACACACAATAGCTCCACACAGAGGGTGTTCGCATAATAGGCCTGAAGCAGGATCCTTTGGTCCGATAGTGCCTGCTTGTTTATGGTGATGCCGGTTCCCTGGAGGGCGCATTCGATGGCCTGCTTGAGAATTTCGGGGGTTTGTGCTGCGGTCAAAAACGCGGTAATACGGGTGATGATGTTGCGGTGCAGTATTGAAGACTGAATATATTCTACGGTCAGGCCGGATTCGGGCACGCCGTGGCGCAGGACGACCCCATATATCAAATCGCAGAGTCGGCAATCCGTGATTACCTGACGGGGCACGGGCAAGGCAGCTGAGGCCAGGTCAAACAGTCGATCTCCGGAGTCGTTTCCCAAGCCGGCGGCCAACAGGGGGCGCATGGCATTGGCAAGCCGGATACCGCCTGCCGAATAAAAAAAGGGGCGGATCATGCCCTCATTGCGATATCCGCCCGGACGCGGGACGGAGAGAAAGGCTTCCATCACGCCGTTATGGAAACCGGCGGCATCACTCAGCTCGGACCTTCCTGTTTCCGAGGCCGACCGGTGCTCGTCCGGCGCGGCGTGGATTTCGGGACGGTTCCACCCGCGTGCGGGCGCGGGGGTTTTATAAACGAGGTAATGAGGCTGTATCCGGTAATACCCCAGGGCGGCCAGAAACAGGGAGAAAGATACAAACAGGGAAATGGCCATGGCGGTGAGTGCGGCCGCCGCAATCAGAGACATACTTAACGCGGGAGAGGAGCCTTGCCGCTGTTTTGTCTCTTCATGTCGCCTGTATTCCATTTTCGTGCTCCGGGTCTGCCTTGATCAGATTTCCTGTACATCCACCCATTCCACCGTGTCCAAAGGATGCCCCAGGAATTGCTCACCCATTTCCCTGAAATGGGTATGCCCGTCGGTGACCAAAAACGAAAGGGCTCCCCGCGCCGCCGGTGTGTTGACAAGTTCCGATGCCTCCAGGGTGGCTGCAACGGCCCGGGCGGTTTCCCCGGCGCTGTCCACGAGGGTTACGGCCTTTCCTGCCACCTTCGCAATCACGTCAGACAGGAGGGGGTAATGGGTGCATCCCAGCACCAACGTATCAATTTCATTTTTCAACAGGCCACCAAGATAGGTTTCCGCAATTTCATGAATGGCCGGACCGCTGGTCCAGCCTTCCTCCGCGAACGGCACAAAAAGAGGGCATGCCTTGCTATAGACCAGGCAATCGGGGCGCAGTTGCCGTATTATTTTTTCATAACTTCCCGTACTGATGGTCCCGCGGGTGCCGATGACGCCGACACGTCCCGTTTGCGTATGCCGGCAGGCGGCCTTGGCGCCTGGTTCAATGACGCCGATGACCGGAATGTCCAGATTGTCGCGTAATGCGTCCAGAGCGTATGCACTGGCGGTATTACAGGCGACAACGAGCATTTTGATGTCGCGCTGGAGCAGCAGTTTTGCGCAGGCCTTCGCATAGCGCACAACCGTCGCCCCCGATTTGGAACCGTACGGCACCCGGGCCGTGTCTCCCAGGTATACCAGGGATTCGTGGGGCAGGGCTTCTTCGATTCTACGGAATACGGTAAGGCCGCCCACCCCGGAATCAAAGATACCGATGGACGCCTGTATATTGGACCGTGTCTTCATTTGTATCCAGCCTGTACCCAACGCATGTCCTGTACCAGGGGAACACTCAAATCCAGGTGCACGGGAAATATTTCTTGTACGGTGCTGCCGTCAAAGAGGAAGCGGACTTGTTTCACTTGCTGGCCGTCTTCACTCTGCAGGTCGGGCTGCATCAAGGTATTCACAACACCAAAGGCCATTAACGCTTCCATTTCCGTGCTCCTGGGGCGGTGCAGGGCCAGGAGCGTTTCCGTGGAGAAGTCCACCAGAAGGTCGCCATTAGACTGCAGATAGACGCCGCGGACCTGGGCGTCTTCGGGCATCAACGGGAGCAGATGTTTCTGTTTCGGGCCCGCCACCAGTAACTGAAGCGCTTTCCGGCAATTTTCCACCGTTCGCGGACTGTACTCGATCACAGCGGTCTCGGCGTCAAGCACCCGCCCCGTGTCGCCCGCAAAAAACAGATCGATCTCGCGCGTGCCCAGAGACTCGGACGCATTCTGGACATTCGTGGCATCTTCCGGGAGCGTATCGGTTGCGCCTTTTATTTCAGACAGGGGATTCCGGCCTTCACCAAGCATCTGGTTGACCAGCAGGACGAGGACCACGCATAGTATCAGTGTGGCCCACGCCCAAACCAGTAGTCCGAACCGACGTAATATGAATGTCTTCCGGGCCGCCTTCATACTATGCTCCTGCACGTTAAAAAATTCGTTAAAACTTCGCTGCTATGGACCATCGGGTGTTGTGTCCTGTTTCATGGCCGATGCAATAACCCACGCAAGATTCAATGCGACCTGTGCCTGGTATTCCTCTTCACTCAACAAGGTGGCAGCATCGATATTGCTCAGATAGGCGATTTCCATGAGGACGGCCGGGATACCGATTTCGCGCTGCAGTACCAGGGGGCAAGTCCGCACAATGACCGTGCCCAGAGCGGATTTTTCACCCAGCGCCTGTGCCAGGCGGTATCCATAGATGCCGGCTTTTTCCGCCAGCCCCTGGCGTTTCTCCCGCCGCTGCTTTTCCGCTTCGGAAGGGGACTCCTCCGAAGCCCGGGCTTCTTCATCCATAAATATGGAGATGCCCTGGGCGCGGGGTGTTGCGGAAAAACCGGCATGCAGACTCAAGAACAGCGAACCGTCCGCTTTTTCCGCAATGGCCTGGCGGTTACTCAAGGAAACGTCCGTATTTTCCTCCCGGGTCAATATGACGTTGATATCGGTTTCTTCTTCGAGTATGTCACGGATACGCAGGGCGATGGCGAGTACCATGTCGCTCTCGTTCATGTTATTCCCTGCTGTGGCGCCGGTATCGTCACCTCCGTGCCCGGGATCCAGCACAATCTTTCCGCTTGCCTGAGAAAATACGGACATGTCGAAATGACCGTCCGAAGGCGGGGCTTCGACAGCACTGACCGGGGTATCTTCCGAGGAGCCTTCCGAAGTGATGGCTTCCTCTTCTACTTCTCCGTCCTCTTCCGCGGTTTCTCCTTCTTCCTCGTTGAGCGAGGGAGTGTCAGCATCGTCCGGCGTTTCGCCAAGCGGGGTTAAAAGCGCATCTTCGAATATTTCCGGTTCTGGTTCTTCATACTCAAGGGGCGGGAGGTCCACCGGTTTCACCTCATCCGTTTGTGCCGCACGGGAAAAAGCAAGACCATAGGCTGAAGAGAAAAAGGAAGGAACATCCGAGAGCGTGATATATACTTTGTCTTTCCCACGTAGCACGGGGTGATTCAGGGAAAAGGTGTCACCGGCAAGCCGAACTATTGTATCGTTGGCACTGAGCACCGCCGTCTTATCGCCCCAATTGGCCTGAATACGGTCCGGCTGAAGCGCGACAATGCCCCGGATTTGATTCATGATTTCATCCAGGGAAACATAGGCCCTGCTGTCCGACTGCCGCATTTCCGTGGCAACCGTTATCATGTCTGCCCCGACTTGAGCCGTAAAATAGGCCGTTTCTGCAATTGCGGGGCGGGGCATCAGACAAGATACGGCTATTACAGGAAGAAAAAAGAACCGATTATATTGAAGCAGCCTCATTCAAAGTCCACCTGTCGTTCGACATTTAGGGCTTTAAGGTAACTCGGGGGTCGTCCTGTACAGAAGTCAACCCCGACCTCGGTATTGTCCTGAAGCCCTGCCGCCTGCAAAAAAAAACATCCCAAGCGTTGGAAGATAAGTATTTCCAGCCTGCGGTATTTTATGCAGAGCCCTGTTTTAAATACAACTACATCTTTTGACTCTTGTAAGAAAAGCGCGCTATACATGAAACCCAAACATTGACAAGAACGCTCTTGCATGGTGGTTGTTAAAGAGACTCACGGTACCACCATCAGCCCGGTACAAGCATAACCGGAAAGGAAATAGATTTACTCCCACAGCCCTTGGGGGAGCAAGGCAATGCTACTCCGGTTATTCATACCAAAATAGTAATGAATCCAATTTTACTCTTTCCGGGTGCCGGATGCAACTTTGCATTTCTCCGGAGAGAATACACGTTTTCGGTTGTGATTCAGGCGGAAAATGCTATTGGGTTATACCCAGACCTGAATGGTGCCCCAAACCATCTATTTTCAGGTAACGCCCCTTCCCAATGGGATGCGGTCAGAGGCGCCTTCCCCGGTGTGCCATGAATAGTAATCCCGGCATTTGCGACAGGACCGCGCCCCGGGGAAGGTGCGCACATTGATACGAAATTCGTTTCTTCACTTATGGTGATAGCCATTCAGTCCAACAATTCGGCACAACGGCGGATTAGGTGTGAATGACTTCGCCGGAGACCAGGGTAGGGAAGTCCTGACGGGCTTTGTGGTAGGGAAGGATAGCGCAGGGAGGAATGTGGCGTGAGGGCATTATTTCTTGGCTGCAGCCAGTTTGATGATGAGGAGTTCAAGTTGGAGGCGGGCATCACTCCCGGTGGTTCTCAAGGCGAAATGCGTCTTTGTACATAAAGCCAAAGCGTCTATCAGTCTTTTCTCTGTAAATTTTCGGGCCAGCGGCGTGACCTTGCGTTCAACGAAAGGCTTGCCGACTTTCATGGGGGTTTGGGGATGGGCGCGGTAGGCGTTTTCCAGGAGCCAGTTGATGGTGCCGATTATTTCGTCCGGGCTTTTATTCATGCCCAGCAAGTCATGAAGGGCTTCCAGGGCTGCCGTGGGATTGGATGCGGCAATGGCGTCGGTTAACGCCCATACGGTCGCTTCCGCCACGTCACCACTGGCCGCGCGGACGTGCTCATCCGTGATGGCCGTGCCGACTCCCGCATAATTACAGACCAGGTTGATGGCGTTATGCATTTCATCCATCCGGGCGCCAACGCGGTCCATCAGCAGGGTAATGGCGCCCGTCCCAATCTTGTTGCCTTTCTCTTCCACCTGCTTCCTTATCCAGGCGCCATAGGCGGAATCGGTCAGTTGCGGGGATTCCACGACCAGGCCGTGTTGCGAGCAGGCTTTATAAAGTTGCCGTGCCTTGTTTATGGCGGGGGCCACCAGCAGCAGCGTAGCTGTATCCGGCGGATTTTCAATGAACTGGACCAAGGGTTGCAGAGGGGACCGTTTCCCTGCCGCGATGGCCATGTAGACATTCGCATTACGGACCAGGATAACGCGTCTTTCCGCAAGAAACGGCGTGGTGAGCGCCTCCTCGGCCACGATGCCAGGCGGCGTTTCTTCCGCATAAAAAATGCTGAACGCAAAATCGCGGAGCGAAGGGTCCACATATGCGGCAAGGATTTTTTCCAAGGCACGCTCCACGAGGAACGGCTCGAAATCCTCTTTGCCAAAGGGAGGCGTGCCCGGACCGAAAAGAATGGTAGACGGCAGGGGGCTGCGCCCGATGTCCTCCGTGAACTCAACAATGTTGAGAATCATTTACCAGGGCTCCACAACGCGGAGGTAGATGTCTGACGCCAACTGTTCGAGAGCTTCGGATGCCGCGCGGTTTTCCTCCTCTGTGGCGAAGGAGCGCACGGTTCCAAGATAGACCTCGGCATTCCCCCGCAGGCGGTCGGAGGACAATCCCGCCGCGCGGCTGTAAAAACTGGTTTCCCCGGCCATCAGGGGTTCTTCCCAGAGCACCTTACCGCTCTTGAGGTCCGTCAGGCGGACCGCTGCGGTAACGACCAGCAACGATTGGGTGGCTTCGTCGCGGGCGTCATGAGTCAGCCCTTTACGATGGAAATCGAGGATTACCCCTTCCAGAAGCAGGTCGGCCTCTTCTGGGGTAACAACCTGTAGTCGGGTGTCGGTAATGAATTTTCGGGTCAAGGCGTTGGCGAGAGGGGCCTGCAGGTCATACTCCGCCGACTCATTAAAGAAAGGGGAAACGGATATGGACTGGTACATGGGGTCCAGCGAACTTTGTGTCGTATAGCCGCACCCTGCCAGAAACAGCATCAGCCCCGTAAGTAACACCGCTTTAACGTCTGCGGCTCTGAGGAGAAATCGGCAAATATAACCTGTCATGACAAAGCCTACATCCCGCTTTCGTATTTGTCCCCGGCATGAATAACACCGCTGTTGCTTTCCAGCCAGGAAAGAGCCTCGGCGCCGGATTCCGTGTCCGGGAATTCCTTTGCCAACAATTCATAATAGAGTTTTGCCGCGGGAAATTCACGGCGGCGCTCATAGAACCGGGCCGTTTCCAATCGCTGCGCCGCGATGGACTCGCGCATTTCCGTGCGTTTTTCCTTCAATTCGGCCGCGCGACCATCCTCCGGGAACCGGGCGGCGAAATCATCGATGGCAGTCACCGCCAATTCACTCGGCGTCTGGTCGTAGGCGGGTGATAGGGCCGCGTTGTAGTAACACATGGCCAGGCCGAAGGAGGCCTCGTTCACCCAGTCGGAATCGGAATAATCTTCCACCACGCGCCGGTATTCAAAGGCGGCGTCGATATACTGTTTCCGGGCGTAATGGCACAAACCGATTTTATATTGCGCCTCCGCCGCGGCAGGGCTGAAGGGCTGGTTGTCCACCACCATGCTGTATACGTCGGCGGCCCGTTTATAAGGCCGGTTGCGGAACAGGCGCCACTTCTTCCCCGCAAGTTGTTCCCCACGCTGGTAATACCGGTCGCCAATGTCATATTGGTTCTCGACCGAAGCATCATAGCGGTCGGAATCCGGATAGGCCGCAATCAGTTGTTGAAATGCGGAGGAGGCTTCCATGTAGTTTCCCTGGGCCTTCAGGATTTCTCCCCGCAGGAACTGGTTATCATCGGCCAGTTCATCGGTTCCATAATATTCAGAGAACTTCTCTGATTCTCGCAGCGCCTTCCGATAATCGCCGGAAAGCATCAGGCTGCGCGCATATTCCAACTGCAATTCAGCGGTTTCCTTGGGCATGCGTTTCAGGTTTACGAAACGTCCTGTCTGAGGGGTCCACGTCCACTGCGCCTGGACGCTTCCGGCTGCGAGAAGTGCCGCAACAGCAAAGAAACAAATCAATTGACGCATCTGGAATTCTCTCCCAAAAGTAGTTTGCCCTGTCCTGTTTTGTAGTCGCCCATATCCGTACCTAAAACCTACAAGATACTAACAGGTAACGGATGCGAAAAACAAGCAATATACCTTATCTCGGTCCTTTTGCGCACAACGCATCGTAGGGTATTATTCACGTGCCGGCGGCAGGCCCTTACTGTTCGGGTGGACTGACCTCTTCCACGGGAAAACGGATCTTTTCCTTGGCGCCGTTGTGGTAAAAGTCGATTTCTACCTGGTCCCCGATAAAGAGGCCCCAGTTAATGAAGTCTATATCCAGCGGGTGTTCGACGGGCTCGCCGTTGACCGCGTAAATAATATCACCCACATCCAGCCCCTGCTTGTACGCGGGGCATGTGCGCAGGATTTCCGTTACAAGCACGCCGGCTTCAATCTGAATATTCAGGCGTTGCAGGGTTTGTGGCTGCAGGGCGCCGAGTGCCTCGCCCCGGAATCCCAACCAGGGATTGCGCCGCCGTCCATACTGGATAATCTCTTCCGCAACACGACGGGCCCGGTTGATTGGAATGGCGAATCCCAGTCCCTGGTCGCCGCCGCTCTGCGAAAACAGCATGGTATTGATGCCCACCACTTCTCCCAGCGCATTCACCAGCGGACCACCGCTGTTGCCGGGGTTGATGGCGGCATCGGTTTGAATCATACCCTGGTACAGGCGCTGCCCGCCGCCGACTTCGCGACGGACGCGCCGGTGATTTGCGGAAACGACGCCGACGCTTACGCTGGGCTGGGGATCGCTGATCATGGTGCCAAAGGGGTTTCCGATGGCAATCACCCATTCGCCTATAAACAGATTGTTGGAGTCGCCCAGGCGCGCAAAGGGAAGCGCGTGGTCGGTACGCACGCGCAGCACGGCAATATCCGTCCGCTCGTCCGCGCCGATGACTTCCACGTCCAGCGCGCTCCCATCAGACAAGGTTGCGGAAGCAATGCGGTCCGCATCTTGTATCACATGATAGTTGGTGAGAATGTGGCCTTGTGCATCGAACAGGAAACCCGTGCCGATACCCTCCACAACGCGCCCCTGGACACGGGGTCTGCGGAAATAAAAGTCGAACATGCCCATGAAGTCGCTGGAAAAGGGGTCCGCGACCTGTTCTTCCCGGATTTCCAGCACGTTGATGGTGACCACGGAAGACTTCACCGCCTCGATGGCGGTCACAATGGCATTTTTGCGGGATTGATCAAGGTCTGATTGCGCCTGTGCAAAAACCGCAGGCATTGCCAGGCAGCAGGCACAAAAAACCAGCATTCTTTCGGTTTTCATGACATCTCCTCTCGGGATACGTGACGCTGCATAAGGGTTATTACATTCCTGAACGCTATAAACAAAAACGATTCCATGTCATTAACAGTTAACGTCCCTGGTTTGATATAGAGGGTTGTTTGCCCTGAATAACATCCCGTTGAAGCGGATCGCATCAACGCTCCCGGGAAATGACCGAACGACCGTCCAACGCCTGGGCAAGGGTAAGGTCGTCGGCATATTCAAGTCCACCGCCCATGGGAACGCCATGGGCGATCCGGGTGACCCGTACACCAAGGTCGCCAATTCGCCGCGCCAGGTAGGCCGCCGTGACTTCACCTTCCGCCGTCGCATTGGTGGCGATGATGACCTCCGTGAAGTTGTCCGAAACGATGCGTTTAAGAAGCAAATCGATGTGGAGTTCGTCCGGGCCGATACCGTCCAAAGGGTTCAGTACGCCATGCAGGACATGGTACAGGCCCCGGTAATTACCCCCCTTTTCCAATGCCATGGCGCCGGCCGGGCGTTCCACAACACAAAGGGTGCCCTTATCGCGGCGTGGGTCGGAACAAATGGCGCAGGGGGTCGTATCGGTAAGGTTGCGGCATTGCGGGCACCAGGTGATGCTTTCCCGGGCTTTGCGCACGGCATCGCTGAATTCCAAGGCATCCGCCTCGGGCAGCGTCAGCAAGTGGAGGCAGTAGCGCTCCGCGGATTTGCGGCCCACACCGGGCAGGCGGCGGAAAGCGTTTATCATACGTTCTACGGCAGGTAATTGGCTGAACATCACGCCCTCGGTATCAGGTGGTAACGGTTGAATCCTGGCGCATCCCGTTTCGCATCGCCGACCACTCCTCCAACAAAGCATTCCGCGTCAAAACATCCAACCGCTCAGGGAAAACGATTCCCTGAAGATGGTCATACTCATGCTGGATAATGCGCGCCAAAAAATCATGGGCTTCAATCTCGTGATGATTGCCGTCGCAGTCCTGGGCCAGGACCCGTATCCGGGTGGCCCGGGGCACGCTGGCATAGAGTCCCGGAAGGCTCAGACAGCCTTCTTCACCGTAGGCGTTACCTTCCATTTCCACAATTTCCGGGTTGATTAGGCATACCGGATCGCTTTCGGGTTCACATAAAACAAGAAGCTGCCGGCTGATGCCCACCTGCGGCGCGGCCAGGCCGACACCATCACTGTTCATCATGATTTCCACCATTTCTTCGGCGAGCCTGGCAAGTTCGGGACCAAAGTGCTCTATACGCAATGCTTTTTTGCGCAAAGGCGCGTCCGGATACAGGACAATATTCATATCTAATCTAAAACTCCTTCTATACTTGTCTCTACAGGATACACCACGGGTAACACCGGACCCAAACGATACATTCCGGAGGGTTTAGCGGGACAGCGGACCTGTCCCCTTTCCACTCCAGCCGCAATCAACCGGATTCAGTGTCATCGCCCCGGCCCAGGATGTCCGGCGTCATTTTGCTCACCCGTTCCCATCCCTCCAGGTTCTCCGGCTCCTGGGTGGCCCGGAATGCTTTTTTCCGCATTACAAAGCGTGCGAAAAGCATCCCTGCCGAGGAGAGGCCAAGCAATATCAGCGCCCCATACAGAGCGGCGGTTCCCGGGGTGTGCCGGGCGCTCAGCACCGCGATCGTTGCGGCATGCACATTTTCCCGGTCATGAAAGAACTGCCAGTCCCCGATGCGTATTTTGTCCTGAGGCTGAAGGGTAAACTCCAGGGGCGGCTCTTCGCCGCCAAACACCGCACGCAATGTGTACCGTACCGGGGGAGGCTGGGGCTGGCGGCGGTAGGCAACCCGCGTTTCCTGAACAGGCCTGCTCATCCCTTCCCGAAGGCGGAGCACGCCCTTCGGTGTTTCCAGCACGAGCGCCTTAACCCCGTCTTTAAACTCCGGCACGGGCACGGCGTTCAGAAGTACATGGTCCATGCGCAGGCACAGTTTCCTTTGCCCGTCAAGTCGAACATCCAGGGAGCCGCCTTCCCTGAGCAGGGTTTCTGGCTGTTTTTTACCGGAAACGTAAGGTGCGACCCAGGCCCGGCCGTCGCTCCAGGCGTGCATCAAAAAGACGATGTCATTATCATGGCGTTCAAACAAAATATCCTGACCTTCGGAAGGCCGGTTCGCGGGTATTTTTTCCCTGGACGAACCGGCGCCGGTCTTTTTCTCCACCACAAGGTGCGTCGTTTCACCGCGGCGGGAGGCGATGCTGTCCACCAGGGTAAATTCCACGCCGTCCGACCGTGTGAGGCCCGTCCCCGGCGCAAGGGAATTAAACCAGTGAATGCGCCCCCCTTCACGGATACCCCAGCGCATTTCCCGGTCGAATTCGTTTTTTTCCGGGAAAGCGCTGCGTGCGGCGGACTCGTCAGGAAAACGGCGTAACAGGGCCATCACGCCCGGAAGCGGGTGCAGGCTTTCATCGGCGGAGGCGAATACCTGTGGATGCCAGTTTCCTTCAGTGTCCTGAAAGGCAATCGCGGCCATGGGGCGGCCTTCACTGCCGCGGACCAGCCCCGCCCACGGTTCCTGTGCCTGCACCTTCAGTACGCCTTCGGGTATTTCAACCGTCAGGCCGATATCGGCCTCCAGGCGCAGCTGCTTCCCCGGGTACGTCACTTCGAGAATATACGTATCGGTACGCTTCTCCAGAACCTCCGTTTTTTCCAGGTGCAGGCTGAACGGAAGCGGTTCCGCGTCAAAGGATTCCTCCTTGCCAAGCAGGTTCAGGACAGCCCGGGGATTGTCAAAACCGATCAATTCCGCCGGGAGGCTGCGGTAGGCGAATGAAAAAAGGCTGTCTTTTTCATGAGGCCGGGCGACCCAATGTTCCGAGCGGCCCTGCGCAACGATTAGCGCCCCTTCGAAACCGTGCGTGCGAAAAACGACGAGTCCCACAAGGAACACGATAAAGAGGACATACAGCAGCGCTGCTATCCATTTCAGCAACAACCGGATCATGATGTGCTGCCCGTGGAATAGTTACGCCCGGCAGGCGTATGCTTTTGACAGCCCGCAGGAGGCGCGCTGGCTTTTGTTTATGGGCACCTCCCCGGTCATTCCGCGGAGACGTTCAATTCGGACAATTTCTTCCGTATCATTTTCTCGATTTCATTCTTCCGCTTGTTCGTGTCGGCTTCCACGCGCATGACCAGTTTGGGTCCCGTATTGGACGCACGCAACAATCCCCAGCCGTCCGGGAATTCAATACGGGCGCCGTCGATGGTGACGACATCCAGGTTCAGGCTCTTGAAGTAGGCTGTCGCCTGTTTTACGACCTCGAACTTTTTGCTGTCCGGACAGGCGAATTCGATCTCAGGCGTGCTGAACCGCTCCGGAATGTCCGCGAAATGGGCGCTCAACGGCTTGGTGTCCGCGGCCAGCAGTTCCAGGAGCCGCGCGCCGCCGTAGATGGCGTCGTCAAAACCGTACCAGCGGTGTTTGAAGAAAATGTGGCCGCTCATTTCGCCTGCCAGCTGGGCGTGGAATTTCTTCATGGCCGCCTTGATGTGGGAATGACCGGTGCGCCACATGATTACCCTACCACCGTGTTTGGGCACGTCTTCGTAAAAACTCCGGCTGCACTTCACTTCGCCCATGATGGTTGCGCCCGGTTTGTCCCGGAGGATGGCCCGCGCGAACACGGTGAGCAGCCGGTCGCCCGGCAGCATGTTGCCCTGCTCGTCACAACCGCCGAGGCGGTCCACATCGCCGTCGAAGGCGATGCCGATATCGGCCTTGTGCTTCTTCACGGCCCGAATCAGGGCGAGCAGGTTTTCCTTTTTCGTCGGGTCCGGGTGATGATCGGGAAAATTGCCGTCCACATCACAATACAGGGGGATGACCTCACAACCCAGGGACTCGTATAAGGGCACCGCAATCACCCCGCCTACGCCGTGGCCGGCGTCCACCACCACCTTCAGGCGGCGTTTCAGCGAAATGCCCCGCCGGATGCGGGCCATGTACTTGTCGAACAGGTTCATCCGGGTAATCGTCACGGTCTTCCCGGAAAGGGGGAACTTGCCCTGTTGCGCGAGTGCGCCCAGTTTCTGTATTTCCTCCCCGTAGATGGTGGTATTGCCTACGGCCACCTTCATCCCGTTATAGTCTTTGGGATTATGGCTGGCGGTCAACATCAGGCCCCCGTCAATATCCAGCGTGTTCAATGCGTAATACAGCACCGGCGTGGGGACCATGCCGATATCGATCACATTGATGCCGCACGCGGTAACCCCGTCTATGACGGCGGCGGCAAGCTCTTTACCGGACAGGCGCCCGTCGCGACCGATTACCACCGTATTGTATTTCTTCTTCCCGCGCAGGTAGGCGGCATAGGCCATGCCCAGCCGTTCCATAACGGAGGCATTGATGTCCGCATTTTCACCCACGATGCCGCGGATGTCATATTCTCGAAAGATTTCAGGATTAATGGCGTTCATTGGTGCATTCTCCAGCGTTGTTTGAAATCGTCCCCCGGCGACAACCACCGTGTACCTGGAATGATACCATGAAGACGAATTACGTTGGTAGTAAAACTTCAGAGGAAACAGTGTGGAAAATATCGGATCGCCGGGCGGGTGTCCCTTGAT
>JAKJCY010000080.1:0-3043 GCA_022706235.1 Candidatus Hydrogenedentota bacterium
AGGATGCCCTGTATGGCGAGGTGCTGACCTATGCCGTATTTGGTGAAAAACTGTTGCCTGATGAGATGGTGCAAAAGCATATTGAGACCACCATGCGCCTCCAGACGCCCTATGGCATGCGCGTCATTTCCAAGGCCAACGGCGACCTGCTGGACGGACACAGCGGCGTGTATGTGTTCGGCGGATCCTGGTTCCTGAATGACGGATGCGTCTACCTGGACGGCCTGATTCACGGTATGGCCCCGGCGTGGATAGATGAAAAACTGCTGTGGCGGCTGGAAAAGGAACTCGCCGTCATGCCCGCCTTCCACGAGTCCATCAGCACGGTGGACGGCCATCCCCACGGGCATCACCTGTACTCCTGGAATTCGGGCTTCTGGTGGTTGCGCCGCGAGGTCAGGACACGTCTGGGTATGGACGGACCCGACCCGCTGGCTGCGGCGCTGGACGTGAAACTGGGGATTCAGCGTCAGGATCAGATGCTGCTTTCCGTCCCGGAAACGGCAACTCTACGCCCCCCGCGATAGCCTGGCAAAAAAGAAAGGAGTTAAGGGACTTTGGGTTTCCTAACCTCGACAGAGTTTTGATGCGGTTCTTCATAAAACAGTATTGCACCAAAGTTTGACGCAAAAGGCCGTAAGAAGGGACAGACTACCAAATAGCAGGCATGAAACACAGGATTATACGCTGTACTCAGGGGCTATTTGGCAGTCAGTCCCTTCTTTACTCAGTCTCTGTGTTTTCACAAAAAGTGCCATTGTATATTCCGAGGAGTTCAGGAAGTCTGGACTTAAATGACGCACCAATCGGGAATACTGTATTGTTTGTCCTTTATTTCCGCTGGTTTGAAAACCGCTTGTGAATTCAATCTTCCATTTTGGGGCTCCAAATTCATCCTTCCCCTTCCACCGGGGCCGCCAAAACCCAGCAAAGCGTTGGCGCGGCAGTGGAATCGTATCGGTAATACGTCCCTTTCTGCCAGAGATAGACCGCCCGTATGGCATGGGACATGGGATGGAGGCCGCCCTGCCAGCCTGCAAGATAGGGTATCGTTTCACTCATCGTCAGGCGCCAGTCCAGATTCACATCGGCCGGATGGCATACCGCCTCGACTTCACCCTCTGCGGACAGTTGAATGTCGTCAAGACGCAATTGCGCCCTGGGACCGCTGTCGCCGGAGACCAGATAATAGCGCCATAAGATCTGCGCATAGGGGGCGCCCAACGCGTCCTCCGGTAAAACAACCGGGCCGAAAATTTGCGTATGTCCGTCCGCCTGCGCCAGGTATTCCAGCGCAGTGCCCTGCTCATCGGTAATGTCCAGGAAGGGGCCCGAAACTCCGGTACGGTATTGCAGCCGGATGGCATATTCGCGCTCGTTGCGCAACAAAGTGCCGCACAACCACCGCAAGGTCACAGCATCCTGGATGCCTGTGGTGTCCACCGCCAGCAGTGCGCCGCCGAGGTCACGGCCGCGGCCGGTGTTAATAAAGGATATCCCCTCCTCATTCAGGCCGTTTATCCGCGTACGGCGGGTGTTGTTGTAGGGGAAACCGATGGTGGCGAAGTCGTCTTCGTTATAGTCGTCGTGAGGTATTTGATAGGCGTATTCAAGCGGCGTATCCAGAAGGGTATCATCGGTATTGCTTTGCAGGAACAGCAGGTGTTCCGGATACACACCGTCCGGGGCGTCCGGCGACCAGTTCTCGAAGGAAAACTCCCCGTCAACCATACGGTGGGCCGCGGGATAAACGAGCATTCGGAAGGCCGTCGGGACCGGTGGATGATACGGATCCGATGCCAGTAGGGTAACCAGAAGCTCGCCGCGCAGCAGGGGCTGGAGAGTGAGCGAGTTCCCCACAATCGCCGCATCGGCGATTCCGGTCTTGTCAAGAACGATTTCAAAGGAAATCGGGTCGCCCTCGGGGTCGTTAAATAAAACGTCAAGCGGGATGGATACTTCATCGCCCTGTTCAATGCCTTGCTGCAGGCCGATTGCCGAAACCGATGCCGGGGGCTGGTTCGCCCCGGCCGCCACACCATCCAGGGTGACATTATCGAATCGGTTGTTTCCTTCCGTTCCGCCTGCGCCCTGTTCAAATTCAATACGCACGGCAAAGTCTGGATTGTCGGCAACCCCTTCAATGGCCCCAAAATCCAGCGCATGCAGGACCGGATCGGCATCGTAGATGACAAAGGTCGTGAACCACTCGAACAGGTTGCCATCCACGCTGTAATACACCTGCTGTATCCCTGCGCCCTTGGCGGATCGGCGCGTTTCGTACAGGAACCGGATGTCTTCATATCCCGTGGTGGGCAGTTGAAATGTAAGGGAGGCGCCCAGTGGAGTGTTCACCCGCAGGTGAAGGCCCGGCTCATCGCCAAAACGGGCATTCTCCCCAATAAAGCCCTGGGCGTCATCATAGGTAATTTCCGTGCCCGGGCCGGAGACCGCCTCCAGTGCCGCGCCGCCCGCGGTATAGCGGGGAATGCTGGTGCCGTCATTAAAGCTCCAATAATGAATGACCGAACTTGCCTCGGCCTCAGTAAATAATGGGGCCACGTCAAGGCCGTCCTCCAGAATGACTTCGGCGCATGCGGGCGTATCTTCGGGCAATCCGCTCCAGCCCGCAAAGGTATAACCCGGTGCCGGTACGGCTTCAATTTCAACCGGAATCCCCTGGAAGTAAACGCCTTCCCACCCGCCGGAAATATCCGGGAGGGAAACTGCGTTGATTCGAATACCTCCCTGATTGACGGGGACCGGTGCAATGGAAATGGCTGCAGTGCCCGGGAGTCCGAAAAATTCCAGGATATGCTGACGCATATAGGTGCTGCGCTCCCCGGCGTATTCCATAATCACTTTAACCTCTTCATGCCATTCCGACACGGATACCGGGGCTCCGGGGAAATTCCAGCGGGTCAGATGCTCCTCCATCATCGGTTCCCGGGCATCCCGCATGGAAACAAGCTGCGCCGTGACCACGTCCGGTAAAAACAGGGTATTCATGTAGTCCGCCAGGCGGTTTATCAGGCCATTGCGA
>JAKJCY010000080.1:3140-19670 GCA_022706235.1 Candidatus Hydrogenedentota bacterium
GGAACTCCGCATTCTCCAGCAGTTTCCGGAAGGGGTACCACTGGAAATCAGGGATATCTTCGGCAAGACGGGCCAGGCTGTTAAAGGTACAGGGTTCGTTCAAGCCAAAGCCGTCGTCCGTATCCCACACGACCCACCGCCACCGGCCGTCATGGCCCGGCGGGGCATTGGGAACATAGCCGTCCGTGCGCAACCGCCAAAAATAGATGTTTTTATTCGGCCAGTCCTTATTGCCAATATAGATCTGGACGGCCTGATAGGCGATAAAGTTATCTATATCCATCAGTGTCTTTACATATTCATAATTCTCGGACTGGGACATGTCGTGTGTCGTTATAAACGCCATCATGGCGTCATAGTGGGAGGCGTCCCCTTCCTCCACCTCTCCCAATTCCTTCAGCAGATCCAGATTTTCCGGGTCGACCCCATGCCGATACGCCAGGTAGTACTTGTCTATTCTTTCTCGGATATCGTAAACGCCCCAATACTCGCCGTTGATAAAAGCAACACAAGGCCGGTAGGCGGACTGGTCCAGCCCCAGTTCCACTATCAGATTCTGCGTCAACCCGTCCCGCAAACACGCCCGTTGAAAATCGCAGCCTGCGTTACGCAGGATGAAACGCTTGAAGGTGTCCGTATACGCGTCGCCGAATAAGGGATAGTCAAAGGCATCCTCGCCATAGAGGTCCCTGGCGTATAGGCGAAGGGATTTCTGTGGGAACCACCGCGTCCAGGCGCCGTGAATACGGATGCCGGCATCTTGCGCAAAACCGAGTTTCCCGCCAGGTTCGAACAGGCTTATATGCACCGGCCTTTCCCATATATCCCCTCTTTGATGATAATTTGCCGGATGGGCCGGCCAGGGTTCCTCCGGGAAAAGGTTTTCGTACAGGTCGCCCGGAACATAAATGCCTATGGTGTCATCAAAAAGATTCCCGGCCTCCGTTACCAGCGATACAATCGGCACGGGATAGCGGTCCTGTATTTCGGGATCCACCAGAAATGTTTTTGACTCGGGAGAAGACGCAAGGTACCCTTCACGAAAGGCCTCTGCCCGCACCACGGATATCTTGAATACCTCTCCCCGGGGAGAACACGTCGTGGGATTGCCCTCTTCATCACCGTAATACATTGTTGGAATCATTGAAATCGTATTCGGCTCCCCGATCCTGCTGTCAATCCGGACGGGGCCCTCATACCGTATGCCCGTTTCCGGTGTGGGGACGCTGCCGTCCAGCGTATAGTACAGCGTTACCCCCGCATCCGGGTGCGCTAATTCCAGCGAAAAGCCTTCGGTATAAAACCCGGATTCATGGGAGAAGTGCGGTGGACTTACGATGCCGTTGTACCCTTGCGTAATGTTGGCTCCCCACGGTGTCGGTTCCTTGAAAAACATCCAGGTGTCTTCACTATCCCCGTATCGCCCATAAGAAATGTCTTGGGCCAACTGCACGGGAGACACCATGTCAACAAGCGTTCCCTCCGGAGAAGACAAAAGCAGCACCTCTCCCTTTACGCTGATGCTGAAGTTGGTATGAACCATATTCTCCCGGTCTGAGGTGTCTTTTCCCGAGGTCCATATCAGGTAATAGAGATGGGGGGCCACATTCTCATTTCCCGCAGGGAATTGCCATTTGAAAGGATTGTCTTCGTCATCAGAAAGATAGTAACCGGCCAGATAAATTGTTTCCTCTCCGGGATTATAGAGTTCTATCCAGTCCTCGTAATCCCCATCGCCATCGGACATATAGGCTGCATTCGAGGCCATAAATTCGTTTATGACCAACCCGCCGGCAGGGAACATAAAAATGGTCGAAGCAAGACATGAAATTAAAAAACGTTTTATAGGGTTCATATGTCTTCCGTCACAGATGCAGGAGACCTATACTCCTTTTCCCGGACGCTCCTTAATGTGCTTGAGAATAGCCGATCTGTGCTTTGCACTGCGCTATTACGTAATAAAACTGAAGCTTTTTATCTGCCTCCAATTATACATCCAAACAGGCTTTCCTTTGCGGAAGAATTTTACTCCCGTCATCATCAGTGTCGTTTCATGGAGGACTTGGTCCGCTGAATACATTGAAGATAACCCACCGGCAATGCCGGTGCGCATTCATCAGGTTCTGCAATACTTTCAGTCCGCCGTTGTAGAAAAGGTGCCCATATGCACCTATGCTTATTTGATATTTCCCATGACATGGTCTATTATACTCTAGTATATTAATAACGCCTCATGAGGAGGACGCATGATCAGCATTACAGAATTACGCGTGGACTATGACAGGCTTATTGCCGTTAACAACGTTGACCTTGCGGTGCGTTCCGGGGAGATTCTGGGGCTGGTGGGACCCAACGGTGCGGGTAAAACTTCTTTAATCAAGGCGTCCGTCGGGCTTATCGAACCGGTCCGCGGGCGGGTGGTTCTTGGGGGCGTGGATATGTCGCGCGCGCCGGAAGAGGGGTGGCGCCGCCTGGGGTATATGCCCGATTTTTCTCCCGTCTACGAGGAATTGATGGTTTCGGAATATCTGGAGGTGTTTGCCGCCGCTTATGGCATTCCCCGACGGGACCGGATTCAGCGCTGTAAGTACTGGGCCGAACGGGTCAATCTGCACACCAAATGGAATGACCGGATACACGATCTTTCCCGGGGCATGCGGCAACGGCTGGTATTCGCCAAAACACTGTTACCGGAACCGGACATTTTGTTTTTGGATGAGCCTGCCAGCGGCATGGATCCGCTCGGCCGGATTGACCTGCGTGAAATCTTAAAGGAAAAGGCGGAAAACGGTACGGCCGTCCTGATATCAAGCCATATCCTGTCCGAGATGGATTCGTTGTGCACCGCTCTGGCGGTCATGGAAAAGGGACGGATCCTGGTATCGGGAACCTTGGAGGAAATACGAACCGCCCTGCATTCCCAAAATCGGCTGCACATACAGATACTTCCGCCAGTCGAATCGGCCCTGACGCTCCTTGAAACCTGGCCGGGTATCAGCGGGCTCCAACCGGAGGAGATCGGTGGTCTCTACAGTGCCCGTTTCTCCGGGGATAAGGACGCGGCGGCAGCGTTACTGGTGGCGCTCCATGAAGCCGGCGCCCGCGTTTCCGAGTTCTGGTGCGAGCGGGACGATGTGGAGTCCCTCTTTCTCCAGATTGGCGGCAAGGAGGTTTCATGAAGCCTGTTTTCTCGATAGACCACAATGCCCTGTTGCTGGCTTGTTTCAAATCGCGGTTCAAGCCCAACTCGTTTCTGCGCGAACTGGTTTTGCTGGCGGCATCTTTGGTGGTTGCGGCGCTCGTGTCCATGAATTACGGTCGGTTATTATTTCCGGACCCTGTTGCATGCATGTTGTTTACCACTTACCTTATCCAGGGTTTGGTGTTATTTATAGGTATCGCGCAAGTTGCAACGATGACGGCCCGGGAAAGACTTTCCGGGACCCTCGATTTGCATCGGCTCTCCCCGCAAAGCAGGACGGGCCTGGTCACAGGATTGCTGATCGGCGGAGCGTCTCTGGAGTGGATCCTTGCCCTGGTCCTGGCGCCCGCGATAATTACCGCCGGCGTGGTACTCGGACTGCCGTTTATGGACATGGTGTTTTATGAATGCGCTATATTTCTTGGTGCCCTGGTCGCCGGCCAGATGCTGATGAATATCACCCTGATAACACGGGAGGAGGTGCTTAAGACACAAAACGGAACTATTGCCAATCTATTCGGGATAGTGTCCATCGTATGTGCGGCGATATATGTCTCTCAATTGTTTGACGTTACCCCGTCCTCCTACTCCGTTACTTTTCATGCCGTTGTGCCCTACACGATTTTGGATTTCGATTTTGCACTCAGGGAGTTGTCCGCCATTAGCCAGGCGGATGGCCGGATTCCCCTGGCGGCCGCATTCGGCCTGCAGCTCGCGGCCCATGTGCCCCTGCTGTGTTTCGGGACCTGGGTGGCCGTACGGCAGATGCGCTATCCCGAACGGAATCGGCTCTCCAAGGCCCAGGCCTACACGGCAGCGGTAATTGTATATGGCTTTTACGTGGCGGAACTGTTCAATAATGCGCGGGCCCTTCCCATGATGCCCATGCTTGTGTTGTTGTTGGTTCCGATTACGCTCTTTTCAGGAATCGTCCTGATTCTTAACACCAGTCCCCATTACCGTACTGTGATGTGGGGATACTACCTGGACTCTGAAAACCGGCAGGAACGGTGGCCGCACGTTCTTCTTTCCGAGCACACGTCCCTCCGGCATTGGCTTGTCGGCTATGCCCTGCTGACCTTGCTCGCCATGGTGCCGGTATGGCTGCTGCTGCACGGCGCCTATGAAGGCCACCCGGTTCGCGGGTTCGCGTGGTTTCTTCCCCTGTTCTGCGGATTCGTTTTGGCCCAGGTGGCCTGTTTTGCCGGGTTCTATGAGTTTTTTCTGATGGGCGGGTTCGGCAGGAAGGCCTATTTGTTTCCCCTTGTGATTGCGTTGCTGTGGTTGGCGGCCCCGTTGCTTGGGATAGTGGCGAACGATGGGGAAAACACTGTCCTGTACTATGCGGGCATGATCGTTTCACCCCTGGTCGCTTGTCCCCGCATCTTGTTAGATTTCGCTACGGGCGATAAGTCACTGCACTATCCGGAAATCTATCGCCCGCTGCTGGTTTGGGGTATTGCCCTGAACACCTTGGCTGCAGGTGTGTTCTTTTCCATAGCGGCAAAATTGCGCCGCCGGTTGCGGGCAGGGGGGTGTGATAAACGATCAGACTGATCCGTCCCATCGGACTGATCGGAAGTTTCGCTTTGCACCAACGTGGCGGGATCGCCTACAGCAAGAACGCCAGCGCGGCGATGAGGAACACTTCTACGAACAGGTGGGCGATGAAGGGCAGCAGCAGGTTGCGCCGCTTCAGGCTCCACCAGGTCAAGAGCACGGAAAACACGGCCATGCCAACCGCTTCCAACGGAGGTTTCTGAAGGTGATACACGACTTCTGAAACGGGGACGATGAACCAGCCGAAGCGGGGAAACTTTCGCGCGGCGGCGCGCAGCAGCACGTAGCGGTGCAGGAATTCCCAGCCCATAAGCCAGGATGCGGTCCAGGAAAGCGCGGCCAGGCCGCGCAGGAAACGCTCCTGCAGGGGCAGATGGCCCAGGCCGGGATACTGTTGCTTGAGAGAAGGAAAGACCTGAATGCTGAGCACGGCCACACCGCCCACCAAAATCATCAACAGCAGCAGCATCCAGTCGCGCCGTTTCCAGGTGCGGATGGAAAACCAGGACCATTCCATGTGCCGCAGAGAACAGCAGAAGGGCACGACAAACCAGAGGAGAAATTTGTAAAGATCGAAGGAGCGTATCCCCCGCAACCGGGTCCAGTCCGGCGGAACCAGGGAGAGCATGTGCCAGGGGGTATCGACCCGCCAGTGAAAGACAGACCAGTCAAAGGGCCAGGAACAGTGAAGAGAGGCCAGCGCATCTATGCCGAGAACCAGTACTACATAGCCCATGACGAGATACAAAGAAGCCGGACTTGCTACGGATGAATGGAGTTCCTGCGTTAAGGCGTTGTGGCAGTTGCCTGGTGGCGGTTTGTTATCCCCCCGTGCCTTTTGAATGTGTCTTCTCCGGTTCATGCCGGTTTCTTCTTCGCTTTTCCCGGCCACGGACACAATGCCGCCGCGGGACAGGCGGCGCATTTCGGAGCGCGGGCGGTGCATAGGGCCCGGCCATGGAATACCATGTAGTGGGAGTAAATGGTCCAGTGTTCCTGCGGCCAGAGGGCCATGAGATCTTGCTCAATTTTGGCGGGGTCCTGGTGTCGGGTGAAGCCGAGGCGGTTGGAGACGCGCCTGCAATGGGTGTCTACAATAACGCCCGGTACGTGGAAACATTCGCCCAGTACGGCATTGGCGATTTTCCGGCCGACGCCGGGCAGGCGCAGCAGGTCGTCCATGGAACCGGGCACCCGGCCGTCATAGTGTTCCAGCAGCATGCGGCAGCTTTCACGGATGGACCGGGCTTTCTGGTTGAAAAAGCCGCAGGAGCGGATGTCATTTTCGAGTTCGCCGGGGGCGGCTTCCGCAAAATCGCGCGCACCACGATATTTCTTGAAAAGGTCGCGGCAGACCACATTTACGCGCGCATCGGTGCATTGCGCCGCGAGTATGGTCATAATCAACAGCTGGAGGGGCGACCGGAAGTCCAGGGTACACCGCACCTCGGGATAGGTTTCCTGGAAGAGGGCGAATAACGCTTGCGCGCGTGTTTTTTCTTTTGGGGATATTAGTTTGCGGCGCGCCATTGCAGGATATCCTCCGCGGGGTAGCAATTTAAAATCTGTTCCGGTTCCAGGCCGCCTTTGCGCGCCATGGCCACGGCGAAGCGCATGTTGGCCAGCCCGGAAACGCGGTGCGCGTCGGTGCCGAGGGCAAAGCGGGCGCCCTTGTCCGCCGCCGCGCGCAAAAAACGCCAGTCCATGTCGAGGCGCCTCGGGTTGCCGTTTATTTCCAGGGCGACACCGTTGGCGACCGCTGCGTCCACCACCTTGTCCACCTGCACGGGGTAGCCGGCCCGGGACAGCAACAAGCGCCCGGTAAGGTGGCCAATAACGGTCGTGCTTGGATGTTCGATGGCGCGGATAAGTTTTTCGGTCGCCGCCTCTTCCGACATCTCCATGCCGTTATGAATGGAGGCGATAACAAACTCGAAGGCGCTCAGGATTTCAGGACCATAATCCAGCGAACCATCGCCGAGGATATCCGCTTCGATTCCCTTAAGGATGCGGATGCCCGGCAGGCGCGTGTTCAGCCGGTCTATTTCCTCATGCTGATCGCAGACGCGCTCCGGGGACAGGCCGTTGGCGATGGCCGAGGCCTGGCTGTGGTCCGTGACAACGATATACGCATATCCCAGCCGCCGCGCCTCCAGCGCCATTTCCTCCAGGCTGTTGACCCCGTCGCTCCAATGTGAATGGCAATGTATTGTCCCGAGCAGCTGGTGTTCTTCAATCAGGCATGCCGGGAACGGCGCCTTGAACTCGAAAGTCCCCTCCCGCATTTCGGGTGGAATAAAGGGCATTCCCAGGGCCCGGTAAATATCCGCCTCACTCGCGCAGGGAACGGGGGAACCGTCTGTTCGAAACAAGCCGCGTTCCTTGAGTTCGAATCCCAATTCCGCGGCCTGTTTCCGCAACAGGGTAACATGCGCTTCGTTTCCCGAAGCGAGCAGGAGGGCAAAGGGCCACGCCTCAAGCGCGGCGAATCGCAGGCGGGCCGGGATGTTGGCCCCGGTCACCGTGGCACACAGCCCCGGGCCGGAGGATAAGGTCTGTTTTAACTCGGGCCACGCCATAAAGTGGCGGGCTACGTCATCGGCATCCCCGGAAGCCACCAGCATTTCGATTTCCGTAACGGTTTCCCGGTAACGCCGCAGGTTGCCGACGACGGCGAGTTCCTGAACCGCCGGGTGTTCTTGGAGATGTCGGCATAAGACAGCCGCTGCATCCCACGCGGCGTGAAGATGAAAACGGCCCTCCTGTGCTTCCAGAAAGCGAATCGATTCCAGGACCTTTTCCTGCTTGTTTTGGCCGTAGCCTTTTAGTGACGCCAGTTCGTCCCGTTCGCACGCGTCGCGCAGGGCTTCAATGGAATCCACAAAGAGGGATTCGTACAGGTGCTTGATGGTTTTCGGTCCGATGCCCTGCACCTTGGAAAGATCAAGTAGCCCCTCCGGAAAACGGCTGCGCAGCATTTCAAGGAAGGAAAGGCGGCCCGTGGTCAGCAGTTCGTCAATTTTCTTTTCCAGCGCTTCGCCGATACCGTCCAGTTCCCGCAAACGGCCAGCGCGGTGCACGTCCTCCACGGATTCCGGAAGTTTTTCCAGCAGGCGCGCCGCATTGGCGTAAGACCGTATCTTGAAGGCATTCTCGCCCGCGAGTTCGAGCCAAAAGGCAACCTCATGGAAAATGCGTCCTGCCTCTTTATTGTCCATAGGTACCTCTTGCTATCCGGGTGTAAATTACCAACATGAGCCTTACCCGCAACCCCAACAAAAATAACAACACTTGAGCAAAAAATGGGACTGCCTCCGGCGCATGTAAAAGCCATGAGCGTTGCAATTAATCGTGAACCGCGCCGGTGGCTGTCCCGTTTTTTTGCGGGCATTACGTACAGGACCGAAAAAAGCGGGACAGTTCCCGCCGCTTACTAAATTCGTACTTCTTGGTTCAGAAAATTTTTGCGGTATAAACGCTTCATCCAGCCTGTTTAAAATGGGCGGCGGGAACCGTCCCATTTTTCCGGATAGCCCTATAGTCTTAATTGGCAACTCGTTCCCAAATAGAATTTGGGAACGAGAGAACTGCCTGCGCCGCGACCATGCGTATTATATCCTTTAACGCTAAACCTCTTCCGGAACTACCCAGGGTTCGCGGTACTGGCGTTTCACATACCCGTTGGCCTCATCGTCATTGATGAAACCTTCCGTCGCCGGGTCAATGGATAACTTGCGCCCCGTACGATAGGCGATATTGCCATAATGGGACAGGAGCGTTGAACGATGGCCGAGTTCAATATCGGCGCGCGGTTTTTCACGGCTACGGATGCAGTCAATAAAATTGCCGAGGTGGTCCTTGTTCGATCGCTCGAAATACCCGTGTTCCACCCGAACGGAATTCCCATCCTTGTCGAACACCTCCCAACCGCCTCCATGGCGCCCGAGAAACATGAACTGTTCCGTGCCGTAGACTTCGATACGCGTACCGCTGAACGGCCAATTCGGCAAGAGATCCAAATCGCGTACTTCCATGGGAGTCTTCTTCATGTAAGGCGCCCATAAGGTCTGTTCAAAAACCATGGTCAGTCTGTCAAATTCCCAGTTAACGGTATGGGTATCAGGCGCCTCCTGGTCATCATCAAAGAAATGTTTGCCGCCGGCGGCACATACCGCCTTGGGAAGGGGCTGATCAATAAGCCAGTGTGCAATGTCTATCTGGTGAATGCCGTCATTGATGATATCGCCCCCCGAATAGGCCCAGAGCCAATGCCAGGCATAATGGAAGTGATTTTCATTGAAGGGGCGCATGGGCGCCGGGCCCAGCCAGATGTCATAATTAACGCCCGGCGGCACGTCCGTGTTTTCCTTCTTCCCGATATTGCCGTGCTGCTTGCTGTTCATGACCCGGACGAAATGGATATCGCCAAATTCCTTAGAATGCACGTATTCATAGGCCTTCTGGCAATACTCCGCGCTCCGGTTCTGGGTGCCCATCTGGACGACCCTGTCATATTTGCGGGCCGCCTTCACCATCTGTTGTCCTTCCCAGATATTGTGGGAGGCCGGCTTCTCCACGTAGACGTCTTTTCCTGCCTGGCAGGCCCATATCGTGCCCAGGGCATGCCAGTGGTCCGGCGTGGCCATAAGAATGCCGTCCAGTTCCGGGTCGTCCAGCATTTCCCGAAAATCCTGCATGCACACGGGACGTTTTCCCGTATGTTTCTCGATGTCTCCCGCGCGCTGTTCAAAAAAATTGGTATCCGGATCGGCCAGGTATCGCAATTCCACATCATCACGGGTGGCCGCGAGGGGCGCCAGGAAACTGCCGCGCCCGCGCAATCCCATGAGGCCCAGCACCACCCGTTCGTTCGCGCCCCGGGCATTAATGGACACGCCCGCGGCGGCGGCCATCGTTGAGGTCAGTACCGCATGTTTCAGAAATGCCCGTCTGTCAAGGGAGTTCATGGCCCAATTCCTCCAGGTCTTGTAGTCAGGTTCAAGTTGGTTGTGTTTCGCGGATGTGTATGTAAAGAGCCTTTCGTACAAAAACGAATCGGTGATATTCAGGGGAATGTAACAGGCCGACCGTTTATTCAGAGTACGACGCCGATGGTTAATAGCAGGTTGGCGTAAATGCGTTGCTCCCCGGTGACGATTTGCAGGCACGTGTCCGGGCCCGACGCCTCTTCGTAGAACGTGAAGCGGTCGAAGGTGCTGAGGACAATATCGGGCAGTAATTTGCGGAATTCATTGAAAATGGGCGGTTCCGGTCCGTCGGCGGGTTCCATCACCGCGGCATCCTCCACGGGGATACAAGTCAGGAGAACGCGCAACACATCGGTTACCGTGGGCATGCCCGGAGCGAGGTTCAGGTAGACCAGTGAGGCATTATCGCCCAGCATGGTACTGGCGGGGTAATTCCCGTCGGTGATCAGGATTTTCGAACCGTGCCCGGCCGAGGCTAGCGCTTCCAGAATGTCGGGATGAATCAGGGTTTGCTTTAACATGGAATACTCCTTTGAGATGGTTGGCTTCCGCAACTGCTATAGCGGTATGGTATCGCTGTTGCCGCGCCGAATACAAGAAAACACAACGGTGTATTTTACGGGGAAACGGGTTAACCCGTTTATCCGGACCTGTGGATTTACCGACACCGATTACGGTATGATGTCTTTGTCAGAAAGAGGTGTTGGCGCCTGACCAATACCTTTCGGTGTCAAAAACACCCATCTTCATGCACGGTTCGCGCTTTAGCGTGCTGAGCGGCAAAAAGCCTGCTGTTGGCATGTCCCCAAGCAGCCGGAATGCGATAAGTGCATTTTCTTGTTCAACGTGCGGGCACGGCCCGCGTGGGGCTGATTTACTGGAGTGCTGTATATGAATAAAGTCTTGGCCGGATTAGTACTACTGGTTCTCCTGACAGGTGTGTGTTGCCAGAACCTTTTTGCGGATGAAACGGCGGAATCGGGGCGCAAGGTCTTCCAGACTCGAAAAGACACGGTAATTACCATGCGCATTGTCATTGCCATGTCTTTCGGCAGCCGGGAAACGGAAAGCGAACAGGAGGCGAATGCGACCGTCATTTCGCCGGAAGGCCTGTCCGTACTCGCCCTTTCCGCAGTGGACCCGCTGCAGATGGTCCAGGAACAGCGCGCGGTTGAGGATGAGATAACCTCCAGGGTGGTATCCATACGCATGATACTGCCGGACGGCAGTGAAAAACCGGCGGAGGTCATCCTGCGCGACAAGGACCTGGACCTGGCATTTCTGCGGCTGACGGAGAAGGTGGATGCGCCCCTGGCGTATGTGGACCTGAATCAGGCCGGCGCGCCGCAATTACTGGATGAGGTGCTGTGCATCATGCAGCTCGGGCGCGTTGCCCGGCGTTCGCACGCCGCCTTTATCGAACGTGTTGAAATGATCGTCGAACGTCCCAGGCTGTTCTACGCCCTGGGCAATCACCGGTCACGCCAGGTGGTGTGTTCTCCCGTATTTACCCTGGCCAATGAATTCGTCGGCGTGGGCGTCATGCGCAAAATGACCGGCAGCACCGATCTTTCCCCGGACAACATTATGGTGATTATTGTGCCGGCAAGCCAAATCAAAGAACTTGCCGAACAGATAACTCCCGCACCGTAGTCATATGCAGGAAGGGGCGTCCCTATCCACGGCAGTTGGCGAGTGGGCGTGACGTTTATCTCCGCGTGATACGGGTTGGGCTTGCCCATGCCTACCATCTTCCTTCTCAGGGAATGTGATATAATACTAGGGTGGACGAGTCGTGTGTACTGAACAGAAGCGGACCCTGAACCGCATGGGACAAGGCGCCGGAAACAGTACAGAGGAAATGAAACGTGATGTACGATTCCGACATGGAAAAAGTCTTGACGGTCCTGTTGGCGGGGGGCATGGGGGAAAGGCTCTATCCGCTTACGAAAGACCGCGCCAAGCCCGCAGTGCCGTTCGGGGGCATGTACCGCATCATTGACTTCACCTTGTCCAATTGTTTTAATTCCAGCTGCCGCCGCATCTGCGTCCTGACCCAGTACAAATCCAATTCGCTGGCGCGTCACATCAACCGCGGCTGGAATATCATGCATACGGAGCTGGGGGAATTTATCGAGGTGATGCCGCCGCAAATGCGGGTGAACAGCAACTGGTATCTGGGCACCGCCGATGCCATTTATCAAAACCTGTATTCCATCGACCAGAACGACCCACATATCGTGTTGATCGTCAGCGGCGATCACATCTACAAGATGAACTATCAAAAGATGATCCGGCAGCACCGGCACACGGAGGCGGAACTCACCATCGCCGCCATCGAGGTACCCCTCGAAGAGGCGTCGCGCTTCGGGGTATTTGAGGTGGATGCGTCCAATCGCGTTATTGGGTTCGAGGAAAAACCAGAAAAGCCCAGGCCGCTGCCGGACAAGCCCGATAAGGCCCTCGCCTCCATGGGCGTTTATGTGTTTAACTTGGATACATTGCGTCAATCGGTTGTCAAGGATGCCGAGTTAAGCGGGAGCAGCCACGATTTCGGCAAAGACATTATTCCCCGTCTCGTCCGGGGGAGCGTGGCCGTATACGCCTACAATTTTCAGGACGAAAATCAGAAGGAAGCCCAATACTGGCGCGATGTGGGCACTATCGACACCTATTGGGAGGCCAACATGGACCTCGTAAGCGTGGACCCGCTCTTTAACCTGTACGATCGTTCGTGGCCCATGCGCACCAACCTCCCGACGCTGCCGCCCGCCAAATTCGTTTTCGGCGAAGCAGGGCAACGCTTCGGCGTCGCCGTGGATTCCATCGTCAGCGCAGGCTGTATCATCAGCGGCGGCATGGTGGACCATTCCGTTCTGGGCCCCGAGGTGCGGGTGAATTCCTATTCCCACGTGCAGGAGTCCATCCTGTTTGAAGGGGCGGTTATCGGCAGAAACTGCCGTATACGCCGGGCTATCATCGAAAAAAATGTCCGCATCCCGGAGAATACCGTTATCGGCTATGACCTTAAAGAAGACGCGAAACGGTTTCGCGTCACCCACCTGGGCGTGGTGGTCATCGAATCCGCGGAAAAGTTCACGCAACCTTCGCACGCATGAACGCGGCTGCTGAACAGGAAAGTTCGCCGGAGAAAAGGACAAAAAGGACTTGAAGGACATAAGGGACTTTCAGGACACTTCCATTGGGAACTTATCCTGCGGTCTTTAAGGTCGTCTACGTCCTTCAAGTCCTTTGATTTATAAGGTGTTACTGGCTCCACCGGCCTTTTGGGGAATTATTCAAACCCCATCTACCAGGATTCAGCCTTCCCGGATTTCGCGTTTCTCCCGGTCGTATATCTGGCGCCGGCCCGTGTCGGCGGCGCGCATGGCCATAATGACGGCGACGGCGTGCTGGTAACCCGCCTCGATGTCAGCGTTGGGGGTTTTCCGGTCGCGAACGCACTGCATCCAGTTTTCGATATGGTCCGGGCAGGTGACATCATCAATGCGCAGGCGTTCCTTGGGCAATTGTGTTTCGCCGTAAGCGCCTTCGCTGGAGACATACACGTTGCTCCAATCCTGCAGGTCCATGGTGCCCTGGTTGCCCATGATCTTGAAATTATTGCTGCCGCCGTTGCCGAAGAAGGTCGAATAATGGACCGCAAAACCTTCTTCGTATTCCCACATCACTGTGGCATGATCGGGTGCGTCAAAGTGATAATCGTCTTTCCAGATATGGGTATTGTGCATGGCGGTCACGCTGAGCGGCATCTTGGCGCCGGTGATGGAATGGACCAGGTCGATGTAGTGGGCGCCCCAGCTGGGCACGGCGCCGTCGGAAAACTCGCGGTAGCCGTACCATCCGGAATAGACGACGGGGTCAAAGGGGCGCATCGGCAGATGACCCAAAAATTCCGCCCAGTCCACATCGGCCTCATTGACCTCGCGGATATACCCGTACCAGTAGGGGCGCGCGGAATTGCGGTGCTGTTCGATGCGGCCCACTTTACCCAGCGCCCCCGTGGCATAATACTGCCGGGCGCCCATCATGGCGGGATAACTGCGCAGTTGGGTGCCCACCTGAAACACAATGTTGTTGGCCTTCACCGCGTCATAGGCCGCATTCAAGGGTTCCAGGTCCTTGCCCATCGGCTTTTCGCAATAGACATCCTTTTTCGATTCCGCGACCGCCTTGAGATGGGTGGTATGCAGATGTTCCGGACTGGCGATAATGACGGCGTCCACATTGGCCTCGTCCAGCAATTGCCGGTAGCTGACATACTGAAGCGGGTCGCGGCCGAACCAGTCCTTGCACATGGCGGCGGCTTCTTCCCGTGCTATCCGCCAGGGATCGCATACGGCGGTAATTTCCATGTTGTAGGTTTTCGCGTAGTTGTTAATCGACGGCATGATGGCGCCCTTCATGCGGCTGCCGCAACCAATCAGCCCGATGGACACTTTATCATTGGCCCCCGCCGATTTGGCATAACTGAAGGCGCCCAGGGTTGCCGCCGCACCGGCGGCGGTTTTCAGAAACTCGCGTCGTGAACTCATGCTATTTTTCCTTTCGGTAGTTGGATGGGGTTCATCGCTGTGGTTATGTATCCAACAGCGTAGACCTCCATTATGCGTCAAACAGGGTAGTAATTAAAAATAGTACGAATGTAGCGCATCCACAGGACCGACCACCCGGCGAAGAGCGATAGTGACGTCGGCACGGGGTGGCGCGGAAGCCATGGACAAGTGCGGGAAAGGGCGCCGGTCAGGCATCCCGGATTTCGCGCTTATCCCGGTCGTAAATCTGGCGTTTTCCCGTGTCGGCGGCGCGCATGGCCATCAGCACCGCCACGCCGTGCTGGTAACCGGCCTCGATGTTCGCGTTGGGGGCGTTACGGGTGCGCAGGCACTGCAGCCAGTTCTCGATGTGGTCGGGGCATTCTACATCATCTATGCGTATCGGGTCTTTCGGCAGTTCCGTTTCGCCGAAGGCGCCTTCACCGGACACGTAGATGTTGCTCCAGTCCTGCAGGTCCATGAGCCCGTGGTTGCCGAAAATCTTGAAACTGTTGCCGCCGCTGTTGCCAAAATTGGTCGAGTAATGGGCGGCGAAACCTTCCTCATATTCCCAGACTGCGGTAGCGTGGTCGGGTGCGTCAAAGTTGTGCGCATCTTTCCAGGTATAGGTGTTGTGCATGGACACGACACTGCGGGGGAAGCCGGCGCCAGTAATAAAATGGACCAGGTCGATATAGTGGCTGGCCAGGCCGGGGACGGGCCCGTCCGAGAATTCCCGGTAGCCGTACCAACCGGAATAGAGCACGGGGTCGAAGGGACGCATGGGCCGGTCCATCAGAAATTCCGCGAAGTCCACATCTTCCTCCTTGACTTCCTTGATGCGCCCGTACCAATAGGGCTGCGCGCCATTGCGGCATTGCTCAATGCGGCCGACCTTGCCCAGCGCGCCCGTGGCAAAGTACTGCCGGGCGCCCAGCATGCTCGGATAACTGCGTACCTGGGTGCCTGCCTGAAACACGATATTATTGGCTTTAACGGCGTCATAGGCGGCCTTCAGGCCTTCCAGGTCCTTTCCAAGAGGTTTCTCACAATAGGCGTCTTTTTTAAGTTCCGCGGCCGCCTTGAGATGGGTGGTGTGCTGGTGGTCGCAGCTGGCAATCATCACGGCATCCACATTGGCCTCGTCAAGCAACTGCCGGTAACTGGTATACTGGAGCGGGTCGCGGCCGAACCAGCCTTTGCACATAGCAGCGGCTTCTTCACGGGCCAGCCGCCAGGGGTCGCACACGGCGGTGATCTCCACATTTTGGGCTTCCGCATAGTTTTTTACCGAAGGCATGATGGCGCCTTTCATGCGGCTTCCACAGCCGATCAGGCCGATGGAGAGCCGGTCATTCGCTCCGGCCGATTTGGCATAGCTGAAGGCACCCAGGGTTGCCGCCGCGCCTGCGGCCGTTTTCAGGAATTCGCGTCGTGAACTCATAATACGCTTCCTCTCAAGGGTTGAAAACAGGTTGGAAATAAGATGCTTTTGCCGCGGTTAAAGATTCCATTATGCGCCAAGACGGACATCGATACAAAATCCGGCGGGCTCTCTTGAGGCGTTAAGGGCCGTTTCAAGGGCAGAGAAAAGTATGTCATGAACTTCAAATCGGTCTGATCGGACGGACCGGTCCTATTGGAACGGCGGGTTGCGGGTAATGCCCGCCTTGGTGTCTTTTGATGCCCGGGCGCTTCGGGGAAAATTTTGAAACGGGGCGCGGATATGGGTAGACTTATGACAGTGTTGTCGTTTTTCATGTCATCAGTTTGTCTTCAACGGAAGGGAGTTCCCTGAATGAACAGTGCAACTAGAATCAAACTTTCGGCCATGATGTTCCTCGAGTTCTTTATTTGGGGCGCGTGGTGCGTGACACTCGCCACCTACCTGACGGTCACCCTGAAGTTCACGGGCGGGCAGGTCGGCAATGCCTTCCTGACCATGGCCATTGCTTCGGTCATCTCCCCGATTTTCGTCGGCATGGTGGCGGACAAATTTTTCCCGGCCCAGTACCTGAAGGGTGTATTGCACCTGGGAGGCGCCGCCCTGATGTTCTGGGCAAGCACCGTCCAAACGCCGGGGCTCTTTTTCTGGGTGCTGCTCGGCTATACCCTGTGTTACATGCCCACATTGTCGCTGGCCAATGCCATCGCCTTTAACCAGATGAAAGACACCGAAAAGGAATTTCCACTCATCCGCGCCATCGGTGTTTTGGGCTGGATT
>JAKJCY010000081.1 GCA_022706235.1 Candidatus Hydrogenedentota bacterium
TCCCGTTGGGATATTGAATTCAAACATTCGCTTTTCTCCGCTACTATTCATTGCCAAAAGATGTGGGTAATGACAAGCATTGGATTTGGGAACGCCAGTGCGCTTGAAGTTTTCACTTCCTCTTTGCGGCGCCATTTCAAACGGATTGGTTTATTATGCTACCTCTGGTGATGAGGTTCAAGTTTGCGCGGGAGGGGCGCGTCACTGCCGTGAAGATGCACCGACGGGCCCCGGTTGCTGCCGCTGTAGAATGGGCCCGGTGCGTTTATGACGTTTGTTTATTGATCCTCACTGGTCTTCGATGCTTCAAGCGCGAGTTGAACAGCGGTGTCAGCGCTGACCAGGCGAACGTGGTCCGGGAGTATTTCGACCAGTTCCATGACGGAATTATGGAGGTTGAGTCCGCCATCGCTGGTCATGTAAATACCCGTAACGGTTCCCCGCGGGTACGCGCCCAGTTCCTCGGCCATCTTTTTCGGACTCAGGTAAAATTCTTTATCCAGGGGGCCGCCATTGTCATGAACTCCCCGCCATTCCCTGGGGCGGAACAGTACGACCCTCCCGCCGTCCCGGCCGGTAATCACTTTGAAGAACTGATGGGGGTTCCACGTGCCTGTTGGGAGCATATAGGGTACGTTAACGGGGAACACCCCGTTAACGGCCCCGTTCATTGTTGCGTACTTGGGCAGGAACACCTCTTCCGCGTATTGCCATGTGTTATAAAAGTCCCAGTGAACCGTGCTATGGGTTCCGAACAGGCGGGCGTCTGCTTCGGTAGCCGCGACAAACGCATCCTGCATGGTGGTTTCTTCCAGGGAGGATGGATACGCGTAGAGGTGGCCGCTGGGTGGCAGCATAAAGTAATCTTTTCCGGTAGCATGACTCATCTCGTAGTACCACTTCAGTACATCCGGTGCGAGGCGGGCGAGGTGCGGCGAAATGGACCAGGTGAGGGGCGGGCAGAACGCATCTCCCTTGTTGCAGGCCTCGGCCCGCTGCCGGATCCACCGGGCGCGTGTTCCCATCATGAAATTGATATTGTCCCCGTCCCCCACAATGAAGGCGACATAGGTATTGGCGGGATCATAGTCCACGCTTTCCAGTGCGTTTTGCGGCATCTCATCCGGATCGGCAGCCGGCGCTCGTCGTGTGGAGAAAAAGGAAAGGTTATTCACTTCGGTCGGAATAGCGCCCATGTTTCGCGACTCGGCGCACAGGGTCTGCGCCTCGAAAAGGTATCCCCCGAATACCATCCAATAATTCGCATAGCCATACACCCCGATAGGTTTGGGCCAGGGGTTTACGCGGACAATCTCATTCAGAAGAGCGCCCTGTTCTGTGTTTGTGATGCATCCGTTTACCAGAAACATGACGAACAGCTGTTCTGAAAACACAAAATCAACCATGGAAGATGCCATGTCCCCGCTAAGATCAGGGTTCCAGAATTTTCTGCCGTCTCGTCTATAGCCCGGGTTCAGCATGGCGAGCCCCGTAGTCTCGTTCACATAGTGCTCATACACATACCTGGTCGCGAGATATGGCGTGTCGAGGTCCGCGAATACGGTCGTTGCATCGAATACCAGGTCGCCCCATTGGATATTCATTTCCTCGGCGATCGGTACGGCTTCCAGGACCGCGCTGACGGTGAGGATATTGGGAAGCAAGGTCTGCTGCTTCTTGTAGGAGTACCGCACGTATCGGGGGAACTCCGTTTTGCAGGCCTCCAGAAACTGATCGGCATTCAGCAGGGTATCCGGCTGTAACGAGAGGTCCTCTATCCAGTGCGCGTCCTTTTCGTTCATGCGCGTGAAAACGGAACCGCCGGAGGTGCGATTGCACAATCCAACGCATGCCTGCACTGCGATTGTTACCGCCGGGTCGGTCGCGGGATCAATGTCCACCACCCGTAATGACCGCCCTTCACCGGGCAGGGGAGTCGTGTCCGCACGTTCTTCTGTGACGTCCGACGGCGGTGCTGCCACCGCTTCTGCAAACACCGCATCGGAAGAAAATACTGTCGCCAAGGCAAAGGATACCGCTACTAAAGTGTTTTTTGTTACGGTCATTCGTGTTATTCCTATGGGTTCATAATGTTTCAAGTTGAGCGGCATTTTCTTCATTCCCATCCAAGGAGCGAAGCGCAGCCGGGGGCCTGCGTCATAATACGGCAACGCACCTTAATTCGCTCTGTATGCCCCTGGCCAGCCTGGAAGCGCACCGTTTGCAAAACCCATCCCGTTTATCGAGCCGTTCTGGCATGCGAGTTCCGTCCAGGGACGTCATTGACCGCACTGACCTTATTGACATGCGTATTGCCAAGTCACGCCTATATTTGTCAGTAGAGTCAATCCGGCCATTAACTGCTTCTGTTACTCTGCCGATGCTGGCGGATAGACACCCAAATCATGAGTTTGAACGGAGAAGGTATGCTCACTTCTCGGCTTTCGTTTCCAATCCAAGGTCCGATTGGGTTCGGCCATCATCCAGTCCGGGCGTTTTGGAACCTCGGGGAATTGGGGTACCGCGTAGGATTCTTCTCGAAGATGTATCAGAAGCGGCTTGTTGGGTTCCACTTCCAGGAACACTTCTGCACCCTCGTGCGGGAAAAACCGGAGGTAAATCGTCCAGGGGTCCTTGCCACCGGCAAACACATGGTCCAGCATACGCGCCTCAAACACCTGCAGGTGCTCTATCGTGAGGGTGAGTCGCTGCGCATCTCGGGGTGAATCCAAAAACAGTTTCAATTTTCTGCGTCCCCCTTCGATGACATCCTCCAGTACGTCCAGCCGTGTCGGTCCCGACGGATCAAAGGGCGCAGGCGCTTTGAAGTATTCTTCCTCCATACCCGGGAAGAATTCATCTATCCTGGCGCGCACCGGGTCGGGACCAAAGAAGTGTTCGGTATAGGCATCCAGTTCCGCGTCCGTACTCAGCCACCATGCCTTGCCGCGGTCATGGTCCATTCCGTAGGAAAGACAGTTCTGCTTGGGGCAGTCCGCACTGGGGAAATTGGTAATAAATGCTGCGAGGAAAACCAGTACGCCAAATGCAAACACGGCGCCGAAAAGCTTAAACGGCCTGCCCTCAACAGCGGTGATGAGTTGAGGTATCGCCAAACTGGCCAGCAGCATAAGCAACGCTGCCAGAACAGGCATGCCGAGAAGCGTGATGCTATACGCCATGGCAACAAGCAGTGGAAAGATCACCACAAGGGGCGGCAGGACCAGCAGGGCGGCAAGCAGGGTTGCGGGAGGCGCCAGTTTCTCGTTCGTGTGGCATGTCGCGAGCACCATCAACGCCAAACTGCCGCACACCAGCCCGAGCAGGGGCGCATGCGCCCCCCCGGGCATATACTGCTGCATCAGGACGAGCAGAACCGCCCAGAGGATAAGGCCGGCGCCCAGAAAACTCTGCGGGGCAAGTGATTTGCGCAGCCATGCCGCTGTGCCCAAATAGAGCGACAACGCCACGGCGCACCCGCCCAGACAATACCAGTTGTTATTGTACAGCGCGTGTTCGCGAAACAGGTAGAGCAACCCGAACACGACACCAGCCAGCAGGGTTCCCACCACGACGGCAATGCCCACCATTACGAGGAGCGCACCCAGAAGTTGTCGTAGGGTTACATAGTTCCGGTAAAGCGCCCAGGCCAGACAACACAAAAAGAACGGTAATGCCAGACCCGCCAATAAAGGCCCGTAAGCCTGGGGATAGACAATCATGTGCGAGCCGAGTGTGTTGAAGTAGGTCGCATTGGGCGCCTCACACAGGTAAAGCGGCAGGTTGCCCAGGTGTTTCGCCAGGCCCAACGTATAGGCCCCCATGTGCTGTACGCTTGCCAGGCTAACCGTTTCAGGATTATCCATCTTTGTATGGTAATGACAGAAATCATCCGTAAAGGCAATGTTATAGCCAGGCACCTGTTTTTTATAACGCGTTGAGAAGTCGCTTCCGAAGGGCATGGCTTCATAGACATCGAACATGATGGAAGAGGCCCGCGGGTGTACCCCGGCACGCGCCAGTTGCTGTATGAGCCATCCATTCTGTTGCGATGTTTCGAACATCTGCACCGGCCCCGACGTACCCCGGGCCTCCAGGCCAAGCATGACGCCAATCTCCTCAAACCAGGGATGCTGTGTGACGGCCCATGCGCCCAACGTTCCCTCCTCTTCCATATCCGTAAAACAGAGGATGATATCGTTCATCAACGGCGGACCGGCTTTCAATGCGCGTGCAGTTTCAAGCATGGCGGCGCAGGCACTGACGTCATCCGCCGCCCCCGGACCGTAAGGGGTGGAATCAAAGTGGCCATCAATGGCAAAGGCTTTGGTGGGGGCGGTCCCCGGGATGCGGGCAAGCACAGCGCGTGTAATCGTGAGATCATGGTTGCCTGCCCTCAGCGGGGTATGAACAACGTACGCTATGCCCATTGCGTCCAGTTGCGAACAGATATAGGCGAAGACTTCCTCGTTCTCTTTACTGCCGGCGGGATGCACCTCTTGCGCCATCACCTCAATATGCTTCAAGGCGCGTTCGGCGGAAAAGACCTCCGGTGGTGCACTGCTGGACAGGGGGCGCGGGGGCAGCGAAAGCCAATGTGCCAACCCGGCCATGAACACCAGCGTCACCACGGAAGCAATAGCAAAACATCGGCGTGTCAGGGAAGAGGGGTTCTCTTTAGCGTCGCCTTTCCGGGCTGCGGGTGAAACGATTGAGGCTGGATTCTGTTCTGGAAGATAAGTGGACATACTAGAAACGACAGATCCTTTCTGCGAAGCGTTGGAAACATCCAGCGGTGTACCGCCGTATCATTGGTGGCGCCCATAAGTGGGACCGTCTAAACCGAAGAACATGGATATGTTCGACTTTTTTCTTCTTTAAAATGCAGGTTGCCGCTACCACCACGAGGTTCAACAAGAACCCCCACGAGCAAGGGGCCCGTGGGGGCAACAAACAGTATTTATGGGGGGCCTACATGCCGCCGACAAAGATGCCGATTACTCCGGCAAGGCTCGGCAGCACAGGTTGGGTTGCACCCAGGTCCATGCTTACGCTGTTGTCCTGGCCTGGTGCAGGCGCCACATAGGGGATCCAGTCCACATGGCCGTCCATGTACAGGACGTTACACCCTCCCGGAACGTGATTAAACTGGGCGATGCCGCCACCGTTGCCGAAGAGGTCCATCATAGTGAAAAGACTGCTCTGCGCCATGGCAGAGGTTTGCGGATTATTGACGTCTGTAATCAAAAATCGTTCGTTGCCTTCCTTAAGACGGTAAATGGTTTCGCCGCCGCCGTTGCCCACCCCCGGGACAACATCAAGATCCGCCCCTACAATTTCAAGCAGTGCAATACCGGCGGTACTTGAAGGTAGCGCATCGATCAGGACTCTACGCAGCAGCTCGTCAATAGTGGCGCCAAACTGCGCCGAAATATACCCTTCATCAGGAGCGGGAAGATCCAATGCAGCGGTGCCGGCCGACAGGTTCGTCAGACTGCTCATCTGAACGGGCGGCAGATAGGGCTTGTTCAGCAGGTCAAACATCCATCCGATATACATATAACTGCGGCTATGCCGTCTCCCCTTATAAAAGTCCCAATCCCCGTTCGCATCCTTCAAATCATCAATCGAATCCTCCGCATCCGAAGGGCAAATCAAAATGGAAGGATCGCTGTTGTAATTGGGATACCAGGCGGTAACTTGCGGCGAGCAGCCCAGTACCAGTTCTTCCAGAACGGTGCCATTAGGCCAGCCTTCGCGCAGCGTGCTGGTAATCTGCAGCGGCGGCCAATAATCCTTCTGTTCATCGGCGTACAGTTTGAAGATGGTGCCCCATTGCTTCAGGTTGTTCTGACAAGATTTCCGGCGGGCCGCTTCACGGGCGCGCGCCAGGGCCGGCAATAAGATGGCGGCCAAGATGCCGATTATGGCGATTACTACCAATAGCTCAATCAGGGTAAACCTTTACGTTTCATTGGGAAAAATCCTTTCTGTTTCGTATAAAAAAAATGACGTTACAAAATCAACATCAAAAACAAGACCGAGTTTCCCTCCTTTCTTACGATAACTACGGTGTAATCAAGTCAACAAAGAAGCCTCGCGTTTGTTAAACGAACTTAATCTCACTTGCTATGAAGTGCCCCGTTTTGTCCGCTCACTACCGATTGGTAGGTAATTATAGCCCAAACGGTCTAATTTGTCAAGGCCAGTTGTTAAACAGGGTTCTCCGGTTTTTTAAGCGGAGTTCCTTGAAACAGCGGTTTTCAGGAGTGAGGTATTGGCGGAAAAAGCGCAATGTCTCTTCCCCGGCGGTGAAATAGTGATACTGTTTATTAGAGCCGGTTTATCGGAGATACCCCGGTTATTATTTCTCTTCTTAATGATGCGATAGAGATCATTCCAGAACGGAAGGCCCGGTCCGTACTGGGTTTCGAAGTGAATGTTCTGGGAGTGGAAATAGCCTTGCTCAATGCCGAATCATGGGATTTGCCAGGAATGACCATTAAAACATCGGTGATTCCAGTTAACCCTGACGTAACGCGGAAGGACAACACCTTCACGGTTTCTTATCCTACCCCGGAAGGGCATGAAAAAAAATTTGAGTATTAACGTCAATTTCAGTTACTTGGTATCATGGGGTGGAAAATGTGCAACGAAAGTGTGATACCCTTTATCATCGGTGATGGCGTGTGCATCAAGTGGATCATCATCCAAATAAGGAACTACGGCATCGTTTGCGCGGCATGATAGAAAACTCGGGTTAAACGGGAGGGTCTAACGATGAAGACAACAATTCGGCATTTACTGTTGGTGATACTCTCCTGTCCCGTCGGTATTTTTGCCGGTGCGGATAGCGCGGGAATATATGACGTGTCGGCCTTTGGTGTATTGGGAGACGGCACGACCCTGGACACCGCTGGGATGCAAGCCGCGATTGACGCGTGTCACGGTGCCGGGGGCGGCACGGTATGGGTAGGACCGGGCCGCTATCTCACCGGGACGCTGACGCTGAAAAGCGGCGTGACGCTGCATCTGGCGCGGGGCGCCGTGCTGGTCGGCAGCACGAATCTGGACGATTACCCGAAACGCAGGGCGGGGTTCCCTTCTTATACGGACAAGTACACGGACCGCGCTTTGATCTATGCGGAAGGCGCCCGGGAAATCGCCGTTTCAGGAGAAGGCGCGATTGACGGGCAGGGTGCAGCGTTCTCTGGGGAATACCTGGTGCGCCCCTATATGCTGCGTTTCGTGTCCTGCGAAGGCGTTTCCCTGGAGGATGTCACGTTGCGCGACGGCCCCATGTGGACCGTCCACGTTCTGGCCTGTGATCGCGTGTATGTCAGGGGCATTACCATTCGCAGCCGTTGCAACAAGAATAATGACGGTCTGGACATTGACAGCAGTTCCAACGTTCGGATTTCCGATTGCGACATCAGCAGCGGTGATGACGCCATTGTGCTCAAGAGCACCTCGGCGCGGCCGTGCCGCAATGTTACGATTACGAACTGCGTGCTCAGCACCGACTGCAACGCAATAAAGATGGGCACAGAATCCAACGGCGGGTTTCAGAATATCGCCATCAGCAATTGTGCAGTCTATGATACGCGTCTGTCGGGGATTGCCTTGGAGATCGTGGACGGCGGCGTTATGGACGGCATTGCGGTTTCCAACATTACGATGCAAAACACGGGCGGGCCTGTTTTCATCCGCCTCGGCAACCGCGCACGGCCCTACCAGGAGGACATGCCGCCGCCGGGTATGGGTACGCTTCGCAATATTGCACTCAGCAATATTATCGCCACGGGCGCAGGGGAAACTGGCTGCTCTATTACAGGACTGCCGGGACATCCGGTGGAGCATATTGTATTACGCGACGTCCACATCGAATTCGCGGGTGGCGGTACGCATGAACAGGCGGAACGGGTGCCTGAGGAAAAACCGGAAAGTTATCCAGAGTATAAGATGTTCGGCCCGCTCCCGGCGTACGGCTTCTACCTGCGCCACGCCAAAGGCATACGGATGGACGGGATTTCCCTGACAACAAAAACGGACGACGCCCGGCCCGCTATTGCCCAGGAGGACGTGGAAAACCTTACGGTAAATATGCTGGGGGACAACACCGGCGTGGTGTCACCCGAACCGTCCGAAACGCGATGAATCGAAAGGGAAAACTCCCATGATACGATGCTGCACGGATGCGGATGTGGAAACAATGCTTTTGGTAATCAATGACGCTGCCACGGCATACAAAGGCGTTATTCCCGAGGATTGTTGGAAAGAACCCTACATGTCACGGGAAGCACTGGAGCACGAAATCGGCGACGGTATCGTGTTCTGGGGGTACGAGGAAGACGCGCAGCTTCTCGGAGTTATGGGCATTCAGGATCGGGGCCCCGTCACCTTGTTCCGCCATGCCTATGTACGCACGGCACGGCGAAACGGCGGCATTGGCACACAACTACTCCGCTGTCTCGAACACATGACGGACAAACCCATCCTGATCGGCACCTGGGAACAGGCTACGTGGGCGGTCCGGTTTTATGAGAAGAACGGTTACCGCGTCCTGTCCAGGGCGGAAACGAATTACCTGCTGGGCAAGTACTGGAATCTTTCGGAACTTCAAATCGTAACGTCGGTGGTGCTGGCGAATGCGCAGTGGGACCCGGCCAGCGAAGGATTCATGCTGTGAAGGGGCTGGGGGATTTGGAAGATGTTTTTACCAGGGGACTTAAAGGATTGAAAAATATTGGATGCACCCTTACAGGCGTGTCCTTCACGTCCCTGATGTCCTTTGAGTCTTTTATGTCCTTTTGGTCCTTGACTTGGGCTTTCCAGTTTCAACCGTCATTTTTTATAATAGCCGTATCACCCTGAACAGGGAAAGGAGGCAACAGTGGCGTTTCATCTAAAAACGGTAGTGCGCGGCTTTTGGCGATTTCTGAAATGGGGCGCCCTCCTGCTGCTGCTTGTTATAGCGGTGCTGGTGCTGCGGGTGTTCTGGCGCGCCCATACCGGCTTGCCGGATCATGATGCGACCGTGATTAGCCCCACGGTCAACAGTGAAGTGCGCGTGGTTCGGGATACCTGGGGGGTGCCCCACATCTTCGCGGCATCGGAGCCCGACGCCTATTTCGCGCTGGGATATTGCATGGCCCAGGATCGGTTGTTTCAGATGGAGGTGATGCGCCGGCTTGCGCGCGGGGAACTGGCGGAACTGCTTGGGCCGCCTGTCATCAAGATAGACCGCATCATGCGTGCGTTCCTCCTGCGCGCCAAGGCGGACGAGTTCATGACAACCGTTTGGACGCAATCCCCTCCAGAAATGAAAGCGGCCCTGGAAGCCTTCATACTCGGCGTCAATGCCTATGTGGAATCCAATCCCCTGCCGTGGGAATTCGCAGCGCTCCTGATTTCCTGCAGGCAATTCACCGTGGAAGATTTTGTCTCCGTTGCCGCGGTTCTGCCCATCACCTTCGCGGACGGTTTGCGCGTAGACCCCCTCAAGAGCCTGTTAAAGGAACAGTATCCCGACGGGGACGTCGAGATGCTTTTTCCGGAATTTGAAACGATGCCCGTGACCATTATGGAAAGCCTCGAAGAAGCGGCTGAATACCAGCGAAACCGCGCCGGGACGGCGGTCGAAGCGCCGCAGGTCTCCCGGGGTCTGGAAAGCGCCGCGCGCTGGCTGGACGCCATCGCCGCCTTCGGCCGATTCGCGGGCACGGGACTGGGAAGCAATTCCTGGGTGCTTTCGGGCGGTAAGACCGCAAGCGGCAAGCCCATTCTCGCGAATGATCCCCATATTGCCTTCACGAATCCCGGTATCTGGTACGAGGCGCATCTGAAATATGCCGACGTTGAAAACTACGGTTATCATCTGCCGCCGATTCCCGTGGCGCTGCTGGGTCATAATGAGGACCGGGGCTGGGGCATCACCATGTTCTTCAATGATGATGTTGACATGTTTCTGGAAAAGGTGAACCCGGAAAATCCAAATCAGGTGATGTACCGGGGCGCGTGGGTGGACTGCGAGGTGGTGCAAGAAACCATCAAGGTGCGCTTCGGAAGGGATGTGGTCTGCGATGTGCGTATCACGCCGCACGGCCCCATCGCGAATGATCTGCTCGGGCTCTTGTTCGATTATGAAGGGCCGCCCATTTCCATGTGCTGGGTCTGGCAACATGTGCCCTATACCGATGTCGCCGCCTTCTACGAGATGAGCCATGCCCGCGATTACGAGGCCTTCGAGGCGGCGGTGCGAAAGGTCACTTCGCCGGGACTGAACATCAGTTACGCCGATGCGGCGGGCAATATTGCATGGTGGGCCGCCGGGCTCCTGCCTCTAAGGCCGCCCCATGTGGACTCCAAGGCCTTGCTGGAAGGGTGGACCGGCCGCGATGAGTTCACGGAATACCTGCCCTTTGAAGCCTCGCCCCATTTGAAGAATCCGCCCGACGGCATGATCGTGACCGCGAATAATCTTTGCACGGTGAAGCCGGTAGGTACGCCGCCGTTGCAGATGCCGACTTTGCAGGGCTATTTCAAACCGGGCGACCGCGCCGGCAGAATCGAGGAACTGCTGGCAACACGCGACGACTGGACCATCGAGGACCTGCGTGCCGTTCAGATGGACAACATGGCCTTCGCGCCGCGGGTCATGGCGCCCGCAATGGTCCGTCTCGCCAGGGCGGACAAGACCTCGCTTAGCGCACACGAACAGGAAGCCCTGAAACAGGTGGACCAATGGAACTTTTACAATGACGTAGACAGCATCGGCGCCACCGTGTTCAACTACTGGTTCGACAGCCTGTTGATGGCGATTTTCGGCGATGAGCTGACGGAAAAACAGCTTTTCATGTACACCTCCCTGGATGACAGCTGGATTGCCCTTCAAGATCTGCTGCGGGACACTGACACACACTGGTGGGACGATATCACCACGCCCGACCGCGAGACCGCGGCCCAAATCATGACGCGGTCCCTGGGACACGCCTGTGAAAAACTTACCCAGGATTTGGGGGAAGACGTCACGGCATGGCGGTGGGGCGATGTTCACAGGCTGCTTTTCAAGCATCCCTTCGGCTACGTGCCCGGCATCGGACGCCTGCTTAACATCGGCCCCCTCGCATCGGGTGGCGCCCGGGAGACCATCAACAGCATGCCTTCCAAATCCCCGCACAAATACGATATTATCGCCGGTCCCTCGACACGCCGCCTCATTGATTTTGCCCGGCCCGACCAGTCGCTGACCATCCTGCCCACGGGAAATTCAGGCCATGTGCGCGACCCCCACTATGATGACCAGGCGGCCTTATTCGCCCGGGGAGAATACCGCACCGCCCTCTACAACCGGGAGGAAATTGAAGCCGCCAAAGAACACGAGATGCACATTTTGCCGGAGCACTAGTGGGATTGCGCAAATTGCCGGAGGCCTGTTCACCGCTGCTGTTGGTACAATAGAATTGCGGCTTTCGGCCGGTCTATCAGGCTAACACGCAAGCCTTCTTCCATGAGTTCCTGCCCGGTTGCCGTAGATTCCGGTTCGCCGTCACGCCCCGCAATCGTATATATCGCCCCGGCATCCAATCCGCGCAGCCGGAACCGCGCAACTTCGTAGACGCTGTCCTTTCTGCGGAAGACCTGAACCGCTCCGGCGTCCGTCTCCGGCCTGTGATACTGCCACGCCATCCACTGGTCTTCACTTCGCGTGTAGGGCGTGAGCGGGTAAAAGTCACCGAGGAAGAAGGGAGCCAGGGCGCGCCAGTCCTCCACGCAACGGCGCAGGTTCTCAAAATCAATGACCTCTACTCCGGCGGCATCGGGGCCGAAGGTAAATTCCGCCACCATCGAACTGCGCATCCAGTAAGCATCTTTTTGGCTGATGACGCCTGTGCCGCTGAAGGGGAACCACAGCGACAGCCCGTAGGTGTGGCATTGCTGGCCTGCGGGACCCCCGTACCAGTCGCTGCGCAGGAGCGGCACGGCGCGGCGCAGCGTTTCCAAATCATTGCGGCGCCCGCCCGACGCGCAGGAGTCTATGGGCATGCCGGGATGGCGCCGCCGCAGTTCGTCCCAGTAGGCGAAATACCCTTCCACGTGGCGTATTTCGGTAATACCCTGGCGGTTGCCTTCGGGCGATTCCGCCGCGTCGTTTTCCCGCCAGTATGGCAGGGGATCGATATTGAAATCCTGGCGGTAGAAGTCAATGCGCTGGTCGCTAATCAGCCGGTCAATGTGGTCGGTCAACCAGGCGCGGCAGGCCGGGTCGCCCAGTTTCAGCAGGCCGCCCTTTGCCCCACCGTAAATCCATTCCGGATGCTCTTCGGCCAGCCAGGTGCCCCCATGCACGCGCTCCGGCTCAAACCATACCAGCGTGCCCATACCGTATTGACGCGCGAAATCACCTGTCTCTTTAAGACCCTTGGGAAAGCGAACCGGGTCCACTTCCCAGGTGCCGGTCTTGGGCCAGCCCACCCCGTCACAGGGATACCAGCCCGCGTCCTGCCACCAGTAATTTGCTTGGATGCCCTCCTCCACGTAACGCCGGATAAAGGCGATCTCCCGGGCCGCATTACTCATCAGGTTCGGATAGTAATTGCCCGTGCACAGGCAAATCTGCGGTTTCAGCGGCGCACCGTCCTGTCGAGGCATGTTGTGCGCCACCATCCAGGCTCGCCAGAGGTTCTGCCCGCGCAGCCAGTCCCCGGTGTAGAACAACAACGCAATCAAAGGGGTGCGGACCTCTTCTCCCGGATGGAGTGTGAAATGGGTTCCTTCCTGTCCCCCTTGCAGGACCAGGCCGGTTTCGTTTCGAGTGAATCGCGCGTTCCACTGTCCCGCCCAGCCCACCACGAAAATCGTGCCGCCCGACGGACCCGCAACGTTGAAATAGGGAAACGCCATCTGGGTCGGCCGTCCGCCGGTGTTGGCGAAGGCCAGGTTGGTGTCGGCCCCAAGCACCTCCACGCGAGGTTCATAACTGGTATCCGTACAATCATCACCCTTGGCATGATGAAGCCTCATCTCCGTGGCGGATGAACAGGGCAGGACGGCGTCCATGACAAGAATATCCGAAAGAACGGGCGTGTCCGACGCGCCGGTGTTCTTGAAGTACAGGGTCCATTCCACAACAGGGAACTTATGATAGGCAATCCCCTCGCAGCGCACTGCGAGACCCGTTTCCGGGTCCGTATACGCGACGGTGTGCCGTGTCCGGTCTTTGTCGTCCTTCCCGGTGCTTCGTTCCACACGCCATAAAGGCAACAATTCGCGAGAGGACTTCCCGCCAAAGATGAACGAGAAACACGGTTCCGTGGATACGGGCGGTTTCGTCTCCATGATCGGCAGGTCGCCCAGCCACAGGACCGTTCCATCCTCCAGGGTTACCCGGGCATCCGCCCAGTCCGCCTGATCGCAGGAAATGCCGTCGCCTGCGTCAGTTACTTCAAGCGTGAATTCCATCGCGTCGGGCAGGGGAACGGATACCGGTATGCCTGCCGCGCCTCCCTTGACGACGCCGGAATCCCACAATGCTTTGTCTCCCGCCTTTACCAGGAAGACCACGCTGCCGCCACCGGCACGGGCGTCAATTCCCGCCACCGCTTCGAACCGTCGTATCGGTTTGGATACGCGCACCACCAGCCTGCTCGGCGCATGGCAGTAGAGCCCGCGGCTAAACGATTCCGAACCCACCAGCAGCGGTTCGCCGCCGCGGGCGTTGGGCTGTACCGGCCCGTGGTTGCTGAGTACCTCAATGACATCCCCCGGAGATTCCAAAGGCAGCGTCACGCCTTCAAATTTTGCGGCCGCCCAGCCTTTCGCTTCGGACACTTCCAGGTTCAGTGGTAAAAGGGCGCACGCGGCATGAATCATCATCGTCGTTAAAACAAGTTCCAACATGGGTTTTTCCTTTTCCCAAACCAGGATAGAAACAGACGGGCTTCACCCTTCATGGTACTGGCAACTTCATCCCGTGGTTTCCTTGACAAGTCGGCGCGCCTTGAACGCCAAGAGGACCGCCACCACCAGGCTTAACGCCAGCCCACCCCAGAAAAGAACGGGATGGGCGGCGACATTCAACGTATTTCCGGCGGACAAGTCCGCCAGCGAACGCGCCCCGGCACCGACATAAGCTACCACGACGGTCCGGGGCAGCATGCCGAGCAGGGTACCCGCGACGTAAGCACCAAGGCGCACCCGGGTCAAGCCCAGCAAATAGTTCAGCATGATGGTGGGAAACAGGGGACACAGGCGCAACAAGACCACAAAGCGAAAGCCATCCCGCCCCACGGCTTCTGCCACGGCCGTAAACTTGGGGTCCCCGGCCATGCTCCGCGCGACCAGGCCGCCCGCAATGCCACGCGCCAGTAAAAAGGTGGCTGTGCTGCCCAGCACCCGGCCGACAGAGACGGCAATCGTTCCCGCGCCGATGCCCCAAATGGCCCCTGCCGCCGCATTGGGCAGTACGTCCGGCAGCATGAGTACGCACGACGGCACATAAAGCAGCGCAAACACGACCGCGCCCCACGCGCCCAACCCTTCCATCCAGGATAGCAGCTTAAGAAGCCAGGCATCGAGGGGGAAGACCCGCGACAAGCCGTACCAACCGGCAATCACCGCGATATAAACAAGCGCCTTCAGCCAGAACCGTCCGCCAGGCCGGTTCCGAATCGCGGGTTGGACTTCGCTGTGTTTCATCAGACCCGTCTTTTCATAAAAAAATTCCCGCGGCGGTTGTGTCTTACAACCAACCGGCCGCCTCCGGACCCGAAACCCTATTCTTGCATATCGGAAAAGATGTCTCTGCCACCGTTGCGGAACTGTTGCTGCCGTTCCAACTTTGCTTCCAGCCGTTTTAACCGCCCGCGTAACGCGGAAACCTGTATATCCCCGGTAACCCCTGCAGGTCCCTGTTCCTTGAACAAGGCGTCCAGGGTTTCCCGGCAGACCCGGGCCGCTTCCCTGGGATTTCTGAATTGATGTTCCAGGAACTTGGCAAGTTCCGCCGCGCCGCTGCTGTCCGTGGGAAATTCTTCGTGCAGTGTTTTCCAGGCGTCATACATCGCGTCATACTGTCCCAGCCGTTTGGTTGCATTCCCCAGGAGAGAAAGTGTTTCCCGGCGCAGATCGTCGCTAACCCTGGAGGTGTCGAGAAAGGCCCGGGCATGTTCCACCACGGATACATATTCCTTGTTCTTGTAATATAACCGGATGACGGAAAGTTGGTCTTCGGCATGATGAAACACGGGGCCCGCCTCGGCGGCCAGGCATTGCGACAGATGCCCGGCCAGCGCGGCCAGGGACAGGATGTCCATGGCGTGATGGTAAAAGACACCTTCCAGCGGCCGGGCATCCCTGGTTTCGAGATACTCCTGCCAGATCTGCGGGATAAGATACCCGGGCACATCCCCTTCACGATGGAAATCCAGCACCAGGCGTTCAATATTACTCAGGCTGCAATCGCTCAGCCGTTTTTTCCAGACCCGGCGTACCGCATGAACCAAGTCATAATGGGCCGCCTCCGCAAAGGGGGTGGAAAGGCGGTGTTGCACAAAACGCGTTCGCAACAGGGGCAGGTCAAAACTTTTTCCGTTATAACTTACGACACACTCAAATTGCGCGAATCTGTCCGCCAAATAGGCCAGCATGGGACCCTCATCGTCATAATCGCGCATGAAGCACTGTTCAAGCGTGAAGGCATCCCCAGCAAAGTACCCCAGTCCCACCAGAAAGGCCACCGTGCCCGCACCGCCCGCCAGACCGGTGGTCTCCGTGTCCACGTAGCAGGCCTTGACGGGATTGAAATCCCGCAGCGTATCATCACAGGCGCTCAAGGCGACTTGCCGGCCCTCGCAGGCCAGGCCGGCACCCAGCGGAACACGGCCCATCGCAAACGTTCCGGGAAAAGTGCGACGGTACAGGAAAAAACCGTATTCTGCATCGCCGATAATTTCTCCGGGCAATAAGGCGGAAATTTCAGGCGCATCCGCTCCCGGCTCGCTGCGGGAAACAGCCGGATTCTCTTCCTTTTTGAGTCCCATACGGGCGCGAAGCTGGTCCGCCATCTCATTGGAAAGCATGCCGTCCGGCCCGTCTGAGCCGGATGGTCGTTGCACATCACCCGAGATGTCCTTCGGTCGTTTGGTGCCGGTATCCTCCCGGCCCGGCAGCAACGACTTGGCGGAAAACATGCCCAGCTGCGCCGCAAGCCCGTCCAAGTTTTTCTTGATGTCGCTCATGGGTTCACTATACCCGATTTCCCCGTAGAAACAAAACCGTGAGAACTCCCCGCTCCCCCATTGGATGAGGAGTTGTGAACATCCCGCCTCCGCAGGGTGGACACCATTTTCTTCCTGAAAAACCGGTTCATGCTATAATCTATTTGAAGCGGCGCTGCGGAGCGCCAAAGCGGCAAGTATCATTTAAAGCCAGAATTCGAGGCATTACTATGAGCCGTACCATGAAAGCCTGCCCGTGTGCCCGGTTCCATGTCAGTTTTCAGAGGTGCCTTTATTTCGCATGGTGTTGCTTGTTTCTGGCGGCTTCCAGTTACGCTGGCGGGACGCAACTCCCGGCGCTGACAATACGTTTCACAAACCCGCACTACAATTGCATCGGGAACACCTACTGCGTGGATGTCGCGCTGCAATCCGACACGCCGCAGGTGCGATTGTTCGGGGCCAACATCAGGTTCTTCTATGACACAGCCGTGCTTGATTTCCTGGCTTTTGGAGACTTTGAAGCAGGCTACGCGGCACCGAACACGCCCACAGTAATAACGGGTTCCCCGGACAGCGGTCCGGCTATGTTCGGTTTTACCGGCCCCGCAGCATACATCAACGGTCCCCTTCAATTGATGAATACCCAGGCGCCGCCCCTGTATATCGCCACTGACGGGTGGACCAGGCTTTTCCGTGTTTACTTTACCGTGGAACAAGCGGGCGAAAAAGATGCCGCCGCCTTTTACCCGGCCCTCGTCTTTGACCTGAAGGCCATTCCTTCGGAGGGAGGGTTTCTGGGCAGCAACGGGCTTGTCATGACAGTCCTCTCATCACCGTCAAAAGATTCCGCTCCCGCAAACGAACGGGTTGTCCAATTTAACTGGCAATACGCTGAACTCTCCGCCCCCCCTTACGGCAGTCCTGTAAACCTGACCGGCGCCGACTGCGGCGGCGTTTTCCCCGTGCCCCATCCGGCGGATGTCAATGCCGACTATTACCTGCCGTTGCCTGAGGCGATAGCCTACCTGGCCGGATGGCAACAAGGCGGCAATCCCCTGGGTCATGCCATACGCGCCGCCTATCTATGGCAGAATGGCGAGCACTACGCCTACGACCCCGAAAACACCGCGCCGTCCTGTTGGGTATTATTCTAACCGGGGCGTCGCGCGTTCCCTTCATTCCGGTTTCAGGATGGACTTCCAGTTGCCCCGGCGAATGGCCTGATCTTGCAGGTGATTCTTGAAATACTGCACCAGCACTTCCAGATAACGGGTCAATGGCGGACAGGTCACCCCGACATTGGCCAGACGGCGGGTACTCTCAGGCAGGGTGTAGTTGATTACCTGGTTGCCGTACTGGAACGCCCGCCAGGGAATTCCGGTTACCAATTCGAAAAGTTTCAGCCGGGCAACCGGCGCGAACCAGGCAAAGGGAATGCGCAGCAGGGGCTTCATCCGCGGCCAGTATTGGCACCCCAGGTCCAAAAACTCGTTGTAGGTCATGGGGTCCGGATCCATCAACGCCACGGTAGTGCCGATCGCGCCGGGGTCTTTCTCAAAAACATCCACCAGCCCGTCCGTAACGAAGTCAACCGGGGCGATATTATTTTTCACGGGACCGCAATCCGGCATGATGAATTGGAGATGCCGGGATATGGCCACGAGCAGGTAGTAGGGACCGTCCACCTTGTCAATGTACCCCGTCTTGCTGTGCCCTACCACAACCGCCGGGCGGAAAATGACGGACGGTAATGCGGACCTGCGTTCGCGCACCAGCTTTTCAGACAGGAACTTGGTCTCTTCATAGAAATTTTTGAAGGACTGGCCCACATCAAAGTCGGTTTCATCAAAGGTGCCTGTGTGCGTGCCCGCCACCGCCAGGGTACTCACATGGGCCAGGCGTTCCAGGCGCGGCAGTTCCTGGCAGAAATCCAGCAGGTTGCGGGTACCCTCCACATTGATGCGCATAAGCACATCGCGTGGTGCGGCCAGGTGATACAGGGCGGCCAGATGAATGGCGGCCGTTACCCGCGCCTTGAGCTCCTCCCGCAGGGGCGCTTCCAGGCCGAGGCCTGGTTGGGTAATGTCCCCCTCAAAAACGTGAATCCGTCCGGAGGACATCGCCTCCGGAAAGGACGTGTCAAGATGTTGCCGCAACTTATGGATAAATGGGCCGTGTTCCAGAAGATGGAATTCGTAGTCCGGATAGGCGTTCAAATACCGCTCAAGCACAAAGCGGCCGAGAAATCCTCCCCCGCCGGTTATCAATAATCCGCGCTCGCCCATGTGTTTTCCCTCCTGGTCCGCCCGCGGCCGCCGGGAACCTGTGTTGCGGTCACCGGAGTATGCCGCGCTGGGAACCTCTGATAAAGTTCAACAGCACGTTTCTGTCTTCACTTTCTTCAACGCTCTTTTCGATTTCCACGAGAGCCTGGCTCGTGTTCAACCCCGAACGGTACAGAATCCGGTACACGCGCCGGATGCGCGCGATGGACTCTTTGCTGAATCCGCCGCGCGTCAGACCCACCACGTTTGGCCCGTAACAATGCGCCGGATGCCCTTCAATGATCATATAAGGCAAGACGTCCATATTTATCCGTGCCATGCCGCCGATAAACGCCATGGTGCCGATGCGGCAGAACTGATGCACACCGGCGAGCCCGCCGATGGTGGCAGCGTCCTGAACCTCCACATGGCCCGCCAGCGCGCTGCTGTTCGCCATGATGACCCGGTCGCCGATGCTGCAGTCATGCGCCACGTGCGAACATGCCATGAACAGACAGTGACTTCCTATCCTCGTGGCCTTGCCGGTATCCTCCGGGCCGTAAACCGTGCCGGAACTGACGGTCACAAATTCACGGAATGTATTATGGTCGCCAATGATTGTGTGGCCCGTTGCGTCCGCGATATGTTTCAGGTCCTGGGGCGCCACCCCCAGCTGCGCGCCGCTGAAGGTGCGGTTATCCGCCCCGAGCACCGTGCCTTTGCCAATCACACAATGGGGTCCGATGCGGCAGGCC
>JAKJCY010000082.1:0-10006 GCA_022706235.1 Candidatus Hydrogenedentota bacterium
CATGCTCGGTCTGGAAACACGCGGCACCTGCGGGCCGTCCCTGATGTTCGAAACCTCTCCCGATAATGGATTTGTCCTTCGCGAGATGGCGCGCGCGGGGGTGGGGCCGCGCACCAACTCCATCATGTACGACTTTTACAAGCGCATGCCCTTCAACAGCGACTTTGAACATTACAAATTTGATGTTGCCGGCATGAACCTGGCCTTTGTGGATGGATTCGATCATTACCACACCGTACTGGACAATCCGGAAAATGCCAGCCTGGCCAGCCTGCAGCATCATGGCAATTATACCCTCGGCCTTGCGCGACATTTTGGCATGATGGACCTGGATAACTGCCATGCTCCGGATGCCCAATATTTCAATACCATCGGCGGGCATCTGGTGGTGTACCCCCTCTCCTGGGGCTGGCCGCTGGCGGCGGCCGCCATGGTGTTCACCCTCCTGGTATTCGCGTATGGCTTTATCTCCCGGAAATTATCGCTGCGGGGTGTTCTTACCGGAATCCTGATAATTCCACTCGCCGGCCTTATTGCTGCCGTGCCCATCGGACTGATAAGTTACATTGTTTTCAACCGTTTTCGGGAGACCGCCCTGTATCAGAACAACGTGTTTAGTCTGGGCATGGTAGCCGTTGGATTGTCGGTCTTTCTTTTCATGCTGGCCCTGTTTCGCCGCTGCGCCCGGCCTCAGGACCTGTTGGCGGGAGCCCTGTTGTGGTGGCTGGCGGGATTGGCCGCTTTGCAGGTCTGGTTACCCGGCGGCGCAAACCTCGCCCTCATTCCCCTGGTGAGCGGAGGCCTCTATCTGCTCGTAGTGCTGGTGTTCACACAAAATGAGACACCCTCCCCTGTGGTCTTAGGCGGGTCCGTGCTGCTGGCGCTGCCGCCGCTCCTGTTTATCACCGGACCGCTCGCCGTGCCCTTCTATGCCGTCACGGTCATGGCATCCATAGTGCTCGTTCCCCTGGTCATCCTGTTGACCGCTTTTATCGCGCCTCAGCTGCACCTTATCTCTCGCACCGGCCTCTGCGTCGCGGGCACCGCTCTTATGATTGGGGGATCTTTGTTGCTGGTTGCGGGATATCGGGGCTGTCTGCCCGGCCCGGACAGTCCTAAACTCAACTGCCTGGCCTATGGTGTCGATTTCGATCGGGAAGAAGCCTGCTGGCTGAGTTCCACCACGCGGTGGGACGCTTGGCTCGCCCGTTACATACCGGAAGACGCCCCAAGCGAACCCGCAGGCCGGTTTATGCACTATGACGACACGGCCTATAAAAAAGCGGCCGCCCCGATGCCGCCCTTGGGTCGGCCGACGGTGGAGATTCTGGAGGATACGGTCACAGAAGGCCGACGGCGGCTGACCTGCAAGATTTACTCGCCCCGGGCGCCGCAGCGGATGTGGCTGCGTGTCACCTCCGACACGCCGGTTTATACCGCCCGGATACTCGGTCATGAACTGCCGGGAGCGGAAAAAGACTGGGATCTTTCTTTGGAAATTCCGCCCCGGGAAGGCGTGGAGGTGTATCTGGAAACGGCGGCGGACAAACCGCTGCGCATCGCTGCACGCGAAAAGATCTGCGGGCTGCCCGCCTTCGAAGATTTTGTGCCGCGCCCGGCGCACATGGCCCCGGAACCCAACCGCACCCTGGTGCGCCTGCCCCTGGGCAGCGACCATACTTATTCCTTTTGTACGGTAGACCTCGGCCTGCCGCCGGCGCAAAACCAGTGAGATACGCAATACCCGTATACAAAAACACCGAGCAAAAAATGGGACTGCCTCCAGTGCGTACGAAGGCCATGAGCGTTATATGTAATCCCAAACCGCGCTGGAGGCTGTCCCAATTTTTCGCGGGCGCATTGGTCAAGACCGAAAAAAGCGGGACAGTTCCCGCCGCGCACGTGTTTACCTGTCGAAAATATCGTTTCAGGTATAAGCACTATAGTGAACCTTTTCGTAACACGCGGCGGGAACAGTCCCATTTTTTCTATATCTTACTGGAAAAGATGTAATGTGCCGCGCCGCAGCAGCAGGTACAGGAAGAAGGGACCGCCCAGCAGGGCGGTGATCACCCCCACGGGTATTTCCGCGGGTGCGAAGGCCATCCGCGCGATGACATCGCAGGCAGCCAGGAAGGTGCCGCCGAATAGCAGTGTTGCCGGGAACAGGTGACGATGGTCCGCGCCGACCAGCAGGCGGCAGATATGAGGCGCCATCATGCCCACAAACCCGATGGGCCCGCAGACTGCCACAATGCCGCCCACCATGAACGAAACGGCAAAAAACAGCCATTTCTTGGTGCGGGGCACGTCCAGACCCCGGCTCATGGCGAGGTCTTCCCCTATCGTCAACAGGTTGAGTTCATTCGTCAGCATGAAGAGGATGACCGTCCCGGTCACCACGAGGGGAAACAGGTTGAGCACGGCATCATACCCGACCATGCCCAGGCCGCCCATGAGCCAGCGCACCAGCCGAAATGAATCATGCAGGTTCGCGCTGTATTGCAGGGCCAGTATCATACTGGAAAGGAAAAAACTGAGCGCCACGCCTGCAAGTAACAGTGTGGGCGTGGCAAACCCGCCTCGCGCGCGGGTGAGCCCATAGACCAGCGTTATCACCAGCGCCGCGCCGGCAAAGGCGGCCCAGGTGCCACCGGAAATGCCCAGATAGGCGAATGCGAGTCCCAGGCGCATGTATAGGGCGGCGCCGAACGCCGCCCCGCCGGAAACGCCCAGCGTAAAGGGCGTCGCCAGGGGATTCCGAAACAAGGCCTGAAAGGCCATGCCGCCCAGCGCCAACCCGCTGCCCGCGAGAAACGCCGTCAACACGCGGGGCACGCGAATGCGCCAGAAGACGACGGCGCCCATGGCCTCGCCCGCGGGGTCCAGAATATCGGCGGGCGATATGGACGTGATACCCACAAAGGGCGCGCCGAGCAGCACGGCAAACGCCACCAGGCCCAGCAGCATCAGAATGGAATTCACTTTCATGGGACCCGCCTCCCGGGGACGACATAGGTTGTTCCCGTTTCCGGCTCCTCGAGAAACCGGAACGGGGTGTCGTAAATGCTTTCGAGGCGTCCCGTTTCCAGAAGGTCCCCGGGACGGCCGGAGCAGACAACCGCGCCATCCTTTAAAGCGAGCACCTTGTCGTATTGCAGCGCGCCCTGGTTCAGGTCGTGGGTGACCGCAATGACGGTCATGCCGGTTTCCCGCCGCAACGCGTCCGTGAGTTCCAGGATTTCCACCTGGTGCCGGTAGTCGAGAAAGGCGGTCGCTTCATCGAGCAGCATGACCTGCGGCTGCTGCGCGAGCGCGGCGGCAATATGGACCTTCTGCCGCTCGCCGCCGCTTAACGTATGCAGCATGCGCCCGGCAAAGTTTTCCACGCGCGCACGGGCCATCGCGTCCCGGGTGATTTGACGGTCCGTTTCCGTGAAATGCGAGAACGCGCCCAGGTATGCGTACCGCGCCATCAGCACGAACTCCTCCACGGTAAAGGGCACGGTATCCGAGCCCGCCTGGGGCACATACCCTGTCAGCCGCGCCAGGGCGCGACGGCTGTACCGCCCGAGGTCTTTTTCAAAAAGGCGGATGCTGCCGGCGGCCGGCATGACCAGGCGGAGCAGACACTTCAGCAAGGTGGACTTGCCGGCGCCGTTCGGGCCGATGACGGCCATGGACGACCCGGACTCCAGGGAAAACGATACGTCGCGCAGGACCGTCTTGCCGCCCAGCGCCACAGTGAGATGGTCTATCCTGTAAGCGGAACCGGTCATGAAGGAGGCGCCTCCCCGTCCGGATACAGGCAGTTTTCCAGGGCGTCCAGCGTTTCCACAATGCGCGGGCCGGGTATGGTATACCGGGCGCCGCCCAGGTAATATACCCGCGACTGCCGGACCGCCTCCAGTCCCGTCAGCGCCCGCCACGCCTTAACCGCCGCCGCCGAAGCCTCCCCGGAACTTTCGGGACCGAACTCAATAATCACGTCCGGGTTCAACTGCAGTATCCCTTCGGCGGACAGGGCGGGGTACTCGGCTACCTCACCCGTGACGCAATTCACGCCGCCCGCGAGCGTCAGCAAGTCGCTGAGAAAGGAGCCGGAACTGACCGCGTACACTTCATTCAGCATCCCGGACTGAAGTTCCCGCCCCGTGGTCATCAGCACGCGCGGGCGGGGGCGGTCCCCGGTGCGGCGGGCGATATCCGAAAGACGCCCGTCCAGCGCCTCCGTCAACGCGGCCGCCTCCGCCGCCCTGTCGCACAACGCGCCCAACCGCAGAAAACTCTCCCGGATGTCCGCGACCGTATCCTGCCCGATGATCTCATAGCGCAGCCCCAGCCGGTCCAGTTCCGGTTGCAGTTCCCGGTGAAAGGGTGTCAAGAGGATCAGGTCCGGCCGCAATGCCAACAGCGCCTCATAGTTGGGGTCCAGGAAACCGCCCACCTGGAAGCGGGACGCCGCCTCGGGCGGATAGGTGCAATACCGGGTCACGCCAACCACCTGCTCCCCCAGGCCAAGGGCGAACACGGTTTCCGTGATGCCCGGTGACATGGACACCACCCGCCCGCAGGACACCGTAGCGTCCGCCCGGGGTTCCAGGTCCACGGGGTGTTCCCGCACCCAGTGTTTCATCATAAAGGATGCCGCGAACGCCGGAAGGATGACGGCCGCCGCTATTGCAATCCGCTTCACTATGGGTATGCCCTTTGGTTGATACTGTTGCTGCCCGGGCACTATTGTACCCGCAATTCCCCTCCGGGTTCATCACGGATTCCTTAGAAACGCACGGGACACCTCAGTGCGCTTGGTTGACACTTCGGCACTCCGGCGGGGGTATTGAAAATTCAGGATAAATCGGGTATAGTAGCGAAAGTGGCGACTGGCATGTTTTAGCGGTGGAAGGAAAGTATCTTATGAAAAAATGGCTGGTACTCATCGCGGTGTTAATGGCAGTTTTAATTGCGGGGGGCGTTGTTGCGCGCCTGAAACTAAGCGGTGCCCTTTCCGGTATATCCAGCGTGGTGGCCATCGGTGCTGCCATGCCCGACTTTTCCCTGCAGGATTGTAAAGGCAACACTCATACGCTGAAACAATATGGGGGCAAAATTGTTGTACTGGAGTTCTGTTCTCACAAGTGTCCGTTTTCACGGGGCATAGACCAGGACCTGGCAGCCCTGGTACGTTTTTATGCCGACAATGACAACGTGATATTTCTCGGCATTGATTCCCACTATGACACTACGGACCAGGAAATCCGGGAGTATATAAACATCGCGGATCTGCCGCAGCCCATCCTCCGTGACCCGGGCAACCAGTATGCCGATGCCGTAGGCGCCCTGGTCACGCCCGATTTCTTCCTCATCGACAAGGAAGGCAAGCTCGCCTATCGGGGCGCGTTCGATAACCGTATACTTCCGGAGCGGCCGGGAGATAAGACGTATGTCGCCTACGCGATAGAAGCGCTGCTTACCGATATTCCCGTCAATCCGGTCCATGTGCCCGCCTGGGGCTGCACCATCAAGCGCGCGCCCTGACCGCATTACGGTCATTCCGATTGGAATTCATAGAGGCAGACACCCGCGCCGGGCAGGGTGTCCGTTACCGTCGCTTCCCCGTTTTCAAACGGCATGCAGGCGACTCGACTCTCCGGGAGCATCTTGTACACCATGCCACGCTCCGGAAGGCCGTGTTCGCTTCGGGACAGCGTAACGTGGAGGGGTTGGTCCGCATCAGCGATATTGGCCACCGCCACGGCAAGGTTGCCTTTGTCATCCCGCCAGGCGCCGGCAAGATACTGAGGCACCGACATCCGGAATTCCTGAACGGCCTCCCGCTGGCCCGCATAAATGGACAACCGCGACATGTCCACTTCCATATCGGGAATATCCATGTGCGGAGGGCGTACAAACGTACCGTACAACAGCCAGGGCAGCGCCTGTTGGCGCAGCCGGGCCAGCTGCCGGAGATACCGCATGTCCGCTTTGCGTTCCGTCAGCAGTTCCGGCTTGAAATTGGCCAGGCAGGGTTGTTGGCCCCAGACGAAAGAACGGGCTTGCTCCAGGCGGAACTGATACCGGAATTTTTCATCGAGCAGTTCCAGGGGACGTTCCGGCGCAAACTCGGCTGGCCACAGCGGGTCATAAGGAGGCCGTGTCAAGGAAGCGTAGTTCCCGTACAGGACGGCATACCCGTGGTACACGGCTTGAAAGAAGGGAATGGGCTCCCACGTGCCCGGCGCCATGAACCGTTCCCGGCTGACCTGCAGGCTCAACATCAAATCCAGGTGGGGCAGCCAGGCCTCGCCACAGCCTTCCCCGGCCAGGCCGATACCGGGACAACGTTTCCGGATGTCGGCCTCCAGGAACTGAAACCCTTTCATCCAATAATCGCCGCCGCCGGGGGCATGGCCGTGGCCGGTGTCGTAACAGACCAGGCTCGAACAGGCCTGGTCCATGTAAATGCCGCTGACGCCCAGGTCATTAAACACCGATTCTGACAGCCCGGCATACTTGTTCCGCCAGAAGGGGGTACCCATACACATGGAGGCGTTCGGCGCTTTTGTGAAGGTGTTGTACACCTCCGGTTGTACCGTGCCGTCCGGTTTTTTCACGGCCCATCGTTCGGCGTTTTCAGCGGCCCAGCTGTCCGTTGTCATGCCCCAGAGCCGCTGGTTCATATATACGATGGCATTAAGACCCTGTGCTCGCGCCGCGCGCACGGCTTCCTTAAAGGGAACTGTACCTTCCCGCGGAGGCAGATATTCGGGAAAGCCCACATCGTAGGCGCAGCCGTGCCACCAATGCCAGAACACGCTGACCGGCATGCCGAGATACTCTTGCAGGATCGCCGCGGGCGGCAGTACGCCCTCGGAAATACCCCGGTTCCAGACCCAGAAAGCGGTGTCCTTCACCCAATCGGGAGTACTGCCTTGTTTAAGGCGGCTTTCACGGGCCCAGGGTTGTTCCAGCGCCCAGTTGCGATACCGCTCCGCCGCCGTGAGCCAGTCCCCCTGAAACACCCCGACCAGCACGTGATATCCGGGCGTATAGACGGATTCCGCCAGGGCGTCCGTGCCGGGAAAGTGGCAGACTTCCAGTCCGATTCCCCCCTGGCCGTCGCCAAAAGCGGCGAAACTTTTACTGCGCGCCGCGATATCATCCGCGGCAATATACAATCCGGGACCGCCGTCCCGGTAAAAGGCCATGCACTGCAGCGACAACAAGCCGGGATACGAAAATTCACGGCGCGTTGATTTTCCTTGCGACGGAGACAACAACTCCCGCGCCCGTGTCGTCTTTTCGCCCATCCAATAGGGCACGGCGAGAACTTCGGATTCTTGTTTCACAATATTGGGGAGACGGGGAAAACGGACCACTGCCGGTACCGTTTTTTCCAACCCGCAAATAACAATATCCCAATAACCGGCAGACTGTTTGGCATCATAAGAGACGGAGATTTCCACCGAAAGATTCGGCATGCTTTCCCGCCCGAAGGCGATCCAGGAAAGCCGAACTTGTTCCGGTTCTGATGCTTGTACGGCAAATGTCTTGGCGTCCGAAGGCCGCAACACACCCCCGGCGTTTTCCGGCAGTTCTACCACCCACAGGTCCCCGTCCGTTTCGGGACCGACATGCTCGTGACTGGTTTTTTTGTCGAACAGACGGACCAACCGCCCCTGTTCATTATCAAATTCCAGGATGAATTCCGGCGTATCCAGGGGCAACCCCAACGCTACGGCGCAGGAGAAAGACAGCATTATGACCATTGCCCATTCAAGGAAACGGGGGAAACGGGCGCGGCGGATGGCGGCATTAGTACCTAATCGCTCAAGTACCCTCATAAAAAACAAGAAGGTGAATACAGAGGCGGAGAAAAAAGGGGACTGTTCCCGCCGCAAATTATAGGTGTTCGTTTGTTGATAGGAGCCCGTTGATACATGCTTTAGACTTTGGGTTTGCGAATAACCAGGCGGCGGGAACTGTCCCACATTTTTTCGGCCCTGTACCCCGCGCCCGCAAAAAATCTGGGACAGCCTCCGGCGCGATTCAGGATTAAGTATGCCGCCCATGGTTTTCTCGTGCGCCGGAGGCAGTCCCATTTTTTGCTCAGATGTTGTTATTTTTCCCGGGTTGTGGGCAATGCTCGCGTTAGAAAAGTTTTTCATGCATAGAATCCTGCATTGTTGTCCGGGACCCTCGGAAAGTCAAACACAGTCCCGAAAAAAAATTGTTCTCGCTTTGGCGTTTCAGCAAAGCCCCGGAATCCGAGCGCTTACTGCAGCCTGAAGCGAGAACAACATGTCACTCTCTTGATCTTATAGGGAAGTCAAAAATCCGTACACATCCCTTATTTCAGTGGCGCCAGTATCCAGCACATCGGCGGGGTCGCCTGAGCGTCGTACGCATAGTGTTGCCCATTCTGCCAGATGTAGGCAGCGCGTATGGCGTTGGGCATGGTGTTGATGCCCTGCTGCCAGCCGGAGAGATACGCAATCGCTTCGGACATCACGACGTTCCAATCCACATTGAGGTCCGCCGGATGGGGAATATCCTCTCCGCTTTCGCCCTCGACGACCTCTCCTTCAATGATCTCCCCTTCGACAGGTTCGCCTTCCACAGGTTCTCCTTCGCCTTCTTCTAGAGGCGGTTCCTGTAATGGATCGAGTGCGGCCGCCACATACTCAGCGGCAGTATAGCCGAGCTCGGTCACATAATACTCGTACTCCCGGCGGTTGGAGGCGCCACCGCTGTCAGCATCGCCTTCCGGGCCGAGACGGGGAATACCCGTGGTAATGGCTTCAATACCGCCTTCCGGGGGCGCAATACCGATTTCCGCCAGCAACAGCAGCAGCTGGTCCAGCGCGGCATTCGTGTCCTCATCCGCCATGGTGGTAAAACCCGCCAGGATGGAAGTTAATGCTCTTACCAGATAGGGCGCGGTTTGCTGGACAAGGCTCCGTATATCCTTATCTTTCATTTCCATTTCATAGGCAGCCAGGGCATCCACAATCAAGTCTTTGATTACCTGGTAATTGGCCTGATACGCCGCTATCACCTCCGCATCCCCGGCATTATACAGGGAGGCCAGGATACCCAGTTCATAAGAACCATCCGGTATGCCATTACCGGCAACGGGTATCTCCGCTTCAAGGTTGAGCGGTCCATTGATGTCCATCGTGAGACATTGCACCAGGCTTGCGAACTGCAATACTTCCGGAACAATGCCTGCAATCGGATTCAGTGAGCAGAATACGATGTCGGCATAGGCGCAAAAATCCGTCTGACCTTCAATTGGCGTGAAATTCACCGTACTACCCAGTATGTTGATATTAAAAAGCGGGAGCGGCACGAAATTCCACGCGATGGGGCTGCCATATTCATCTGCGGTCGCCGGGCAGGAATCCAGGTCCGGTACCGGGGTGTGCTCGGCAAAAGCCATTGACGATAAGGCAATGACGAAAAGCCCTATTACCATACGTTTTCTTTTCATGGTGGTTGCATCCTTCTTTGTTGACAGTGAAAACCCAAGAAACAAAACATGCTTACCCGTTACACGCGTTGTCCTTTGTTACAAACCATTGGCCGGGACTGAGCACATCCCGGCGATACCACACGGAACACGGCCTGCACACAAAGTAATGACTGCGGACGGGTGACTCCAACGCACAGCATTTTATGATACACCAAATAGCGTATCCGCTTAAACTTTTTTATCGTCGGCATGTTATGGAACACATACGAAACATCCCAAAATATATATACCATGGAAGGCCTTATTTGGTGCTTGAATATCGTTAAGCCCCGCCACAATTATTTTAACACAATGAAATCAATAGACTTATCATTTTGAACGTATCCCGCCCGCGATTTTCAGAGTCAGCACATTGCTAATATTTATATGAAACTCAAAATGATAAGGAGGATAGGCAAATAAAACCCAGCACGGGGTTTGCGCATACCTTCAGATATCCTGATCTCGTCGGAAATGCCCATGGCACCGGAA
>JAKJCY010000082.1:10062-19053 GCA_022706235.1 Candidatus Hydrogenedentota bacterium
TGCGGTCCTATACGAACATGGCATCAAAAAAGTGCCAAACCGGATTCCGAGCAATCAATGAATAACCCCAACGAGACCAGGAAGTCTGACCTTAGAACGCTGCAGAACACTCCGACGCCCATCATCGTTCTTCTGAAGGCGAGATTTTGACGCGGTAACACAGACTCCGGAAATCTTTTGGGCTGCGGTCCTGTGTTGATTCGTACCTCACCAAGAGAAAACAGGAAGAGCCCCCTGAATACGTAACAGGTCCGTCAGGCAACCGATGTCAATCCTGGTAAATGGATACCTCATCCCCGACTTTAAGCACATGGCTATCGGACCAGTTGTTCCATTTGAACAGGTCGCCCACCTTGACCCCGTAGTGCCGCGCGATGGAGGAAGGATTCTGTCCCTTGGTGACGGTGTGCACCACCTTTTTCTGTTGTGCCTGGGACACTTGTATCGTATCTTCGCGCGCCTCGTCTCCCGGCGTTGCTGCCCCTTTTCTAATGGTTAATTTCTGTCCGACCCGCAGAATGGATTTTGCCGTGAGATTGTTGGAGGCCAGCAGTTCGTTTGTTTTGATATTGTAACGGGTGGCAATGGAACCGGCCGTTTCGCCTGCAGCTACTTTATGGATCCGCTCTTCCGGCTTACCGGAGGAAGCCTTCTTGTCCGGGGTTTCTTTCGCCCGTGCTGTCGTTTGCGCCGCCTTGCCCCCTCCGGAATTATTTGCAGTTACCAACAGGCGGTCGCCTGCGCGGATAACCGACTGGGGGGTCAGCTTATTGAGAGATAACAAGTCCTTGGTGGACATATCGTAGAGGTTGGCGATGATGCCGGGGTATTCTCCGGGCTTTACCACGTGATAGGAAGACGGGGGCGCGGCCTCCCGCGTCGGCTGTACGGTGCCGCCCAGTTGCAATACTTGCCCCACATGGATGCAGTCAGAGGACTTAATCTGGTTCTGTTTCTGGAGATCGGCCATCTTGAGGTGATACTTGCCGGCGATACCCGACAACGTTTCTCCCTTTCGGACGGTATGGGTAGCCCCCCCCGGTTCTCCATTTCCCTTTCGAGCGGGTGGGGAAGACTCCGATTTTTCACTGGCTTTTCCGGCAGGAGAGGGATTTTCAGCGGACGCTACTTCCGGACCGCCCCGCCCCGTGCCGGAACCGGGAATCTGCAGTACCTGGTTCGGTTGCAGCGACCTTGCATTCCGGATATGGTTCGCGCGCATCAGTTCCTTTTGGTCTACCCGGTAGCAGTCCGCAATCTGGGAGATGGTCTCCCCCCGCCGTACGCGGTGTGTAGCCGTGCCAGATGACGCTGCGAGCAGGGTCGGACGAGCGGTCGGCGCCGGGACGGTCTTGACCGATTCCAACGCGGCGAGGAACTGTCCCGTCTTGTCGGCGGGAACGGCTACCGTGTATTCTCCTTGGGGGGGAGTCGTTTCCTGCACCAAATCAGGATTCAAGGCCGCCAGCGTGCCCTGGGACAACCCCATGGCCTTATCCAGGGCCGCGAGGGAGTAGCTGCCCCGCACCGGCATGCGTTTTACATCTTCGTAAGGTTCAGGGGATAGCGAGAAACCGTATTGTTCCGGCGCATTGGCTACGATCATATAGGCAAGCAACCGGGGATAGTATTTTTTTGACTCTTGCTTAATACGGGCGGAGGCGGGCGGTGTGGCTATCAGCGACCAGAAATCACGCTGCCCGCCATTGGCGGTGATTGCACGGTCCAGGCCGCCTTCGCCCATATTATACGCCGTTACCGCCAAGGCCCAGTCCCCGTTGAAAAACGTGTACAATGATTTCAAGTATTCCGCCGCTGCGCGGGTGGCACTATGCCAATTGTAGCGCTCATCAACGTAACTGTCCATTCGCAGGTTATACCGTCGGCCTGTGGCGCGCATGAACTGCCACATGCCGCCCGCACCAGCATGAGACACCACCTTGGGCTGAAACATGCTTTCCACCATGGCCAGCCAGGCCAAATCCTCGGGCAATCCTGACGTCCGGAATTCTTCCCGTATATAAGGCATGTACCGGGTACTCCGGTTCAAACCGCGCTGAAAGGTTCCGGAATACGAGTTTTGAAGCTCGGCGATTTCATCCAGAACCGGTTGCGGCAGGGGCAGGGGAATCTGAATGTCATTGTAGACCCCGGTGCTGGAAGAACCCACCCGCCGTTCGGGATTATGATAGAGGTGCGCATGCTCCAGGTAAAACCGCAGAATCTCTTCAAACCTGCCGCTGGCCCCATAGTAAAGCGCCGGGTCCAGGTCCGCTTCCAGCAACAGTTTAAGCATACGCTGATAATGTTCGAATGCCGTGTCAAAATCCCCGTTTTCCTGGGCTTCATTGGCCTTTTGCAGTTCCGCTTCCGCTTCCTGCAGCAACCGGGGCACGTCTTTGGGCCCTTCCTCCACGGGCTCCTGCGATACCGGCGCTTTGGGAGTCCGCATTTCAAAACGACCCGTTTGCTGCGCGTTATGCGCGCAGCCGGCAAGCGCCAGGACCATCATCAGCAACCCGGCCCCGCCGGCCGGCCATCCAAGCGGGTTTTGTTTACGCGGTTTGAAACAGCATACGCTGGCTTTGCTTTTCACCGAGAACGCTATCCTTACCGTTTTGCCGGGGCCATAACCGGGGGGCTCGCTTTCCCACCGCAAAAACTCCCCTCAGGGGATTTTCCCGGGCCCGCGTTGGCAGTTTCCACCCAACATACAGACTCATTATTCACATAGTGTAAACTATATCTTGTGTCATGTCAAGTATTATCTCACAATAGAGCCGGTCTCGGTTCCTTTCCTGCACGGGAAACAAGATGCCGGGGCGTGTGGCTGTGCCAGGGGACATTCATGGCATCGGGGTTCTTTGCGGCAAAAGTCTTTGCCTGTCCAGACAATCAGTCCATGAAACTCTTTATAGCGGTGCACGTCCGGTACAACATGTTCATGAACCAGCTGCTGAAGCGGCGCGTAACCGATACGCTCCGGCGTCAGCCCGCAACGGTGGAAAATACGCGCGGTATAGGCGTCCACGACGAATATGGGTTTATCACAGGCGTAAAGGAGGATGTCATCGGCCGTTTCCGGTCCGATACCCTTCAGTGCCAGCAGTTCGTCGCGGAGCGCTGCCAACGGCCGGGCTGCCATGCGGGACATGCGTCCGTCATACCGTTTCAGCAGAAAGTCGCAAAAGAGGCGTAACCGCTCCGTTTTCTGACGATAATACCCGGAAGACCGTATCGCCGCTTCCAATTCCGCAACCGGAACGGCATGCATACGGCTTGGCGACAGGAGACGCATTTTTTTTAGATTGTCAATCGCTTTGACTACATTGGTCCAAGCCGTATTTTGTGTTAAAATGGCGCCTATCGCCACTTCAAAGGGGGAATCCCCCGGCCACCAGTGGGTGGGCCCGTAATGATTTGCCAGCAGGTGATAGATTTCTTCCAGGCGCTTTTTCATACCGGTCCGTCAGTTATCCAAGGAGGCTGTACCAGCCTCCGAAAAGGGCAATTTGCATGGGGATAGTTGCGTACTTCAGAGAGAAACAGTATATCAGAAGAGGCCTGTGCGTCCTGAAGCCGACATCGGCACGGCCGTTAAAGCACCTTTCCCTCCATGTCGGCCGGGACGAATCCAGCGGTCTTGGCCTTGGAATACATTTCTTTAACTTGAAAAAGAATTCCTCTCCTGTATATAATTCAGCCAGGAAACAAGTGGATTTGCGTTAAACAGCAGCACCTACGCGTGAAAGCCATGGGCCGGTGCCCTCCAATGGGGGGAAATACCGGTTTTTTTATGCCTGCCTGATAGTATGGGCTGTGCTGGATAGTGGAATACGCTGAAATCATGTAAAGAGGGGCAATGCGGAGACTCCGTTCGGACAAAGGTGCAGGAGAGTAACACTATCGCCAGCGCTAAAATCCTGCCCTTCCTGTTAATCATGTGCGGGTACAGGCCGGTACCGTCGGCAGGTGAACGCTGTTCTGGATATTCAAAACGGGATTTGCTGAAGGCCCGGGCCCGGACGCAATTCCAAGGAAGTTAATCATAGGCTTGCGAAAGGAACCCTGGATGAGTAACCCATATCTTACGCAACTCCAAGCAAAACTGGATGAGCGGAATTTTGCGCGACTGGCGGCCATAGACAACGAGCGGCTCCATGCCTTTCTGGCGGACGCGGTGGACCTTTGCGAGCCGGATTCCGTCTGGATAAGCACGGATTCGCCCGAAGACATCGCGTATACCCGAAAAATGGCCGTTCAACTGGGTGAAGAGCGGGCATTGGCCATTGAAGGGCACACCATTCATTTCGACGGCATGCAGGACCAGGGCCGTGACCGGGAAGTGACCAAATACTTGGTTCCCCAGGGCGACAGTTTCAGCAAAGCCCTCAACCAGATTGAACGGGAAGAAGGGCTGGCCGAGATACGCGACCTGATGAAAGCTTCGATGAAGGGGCGGATCATGGTCGTGCGCTTTATGACCCTGGGCCCGAACCATTCTGAATTCAGCATTCCTTGCGTGGAATGCACCGATTCCTTTTATGTTTCCCATTCCCTGAACCTGCTCTACCGCCTGGGCTATGAAGAATTTAAACGGCTTGGCGCCCAAGGGCATTTTTTCGCCACCCTCCATTCAAGCGGCAAACTGGATGACCGCATGGTCAGCACCGAATCGGACAAAAAACGGATTTACATTGACCATACCAAAGACATTGTCTATACCGTGAATACCCAATACGCGGGAAATACGGTGGGGCTTAAGAAACTCAACCTGCGCCTTACCATACAGAAAGCCTACCGCGAGGGCTGGCTTGCCGAACATATGTTTCTCATGGGGCTGCATGGTCCCGGCGGGCGCAAAACCTATTTTGCCGGTGCCTTTCCGAGCGCGTGCGGCAAAACGTCCACGGCCATGTTGCCGGGTGAAACCATTGTGGGAGATGATATTTCCTATTTTCGCGCTGTTAACGGCAAGTGCATGGCCACCAATGCGGAAGCCGGCATTTTCGGCATCATCCAGAACGTGACGGCCGAAGACGACCCCCTTATATGGGACGTCTTGAACAAACCCGGCGAAGTCATATTCACCAATGTGCTTGTCAAGGATGGGAAGCCCTATTGGCTGGGCATGAATACCGCTATTCCCAATGACGGCGAGAACTATTCCGGTGCATGGAAGAAGGGACAAAAAGACGAGAAAGGCGCTGAAATTTCTTTCGCCAACAAAAATGCGCGGTATACCGTTGCCCTCCATGCACTCAAAAATTGTGATGGTGAACTGGAGAACCCCGCTGGGGTTGAATTGGCTGGAATCATGTATGGCGGGCGCGACGCTCGGGCCTATGTGCCCTGTCAGCAGGGGTTTGACTGGGACCATGGCATCATATGCTATGGCGCGGGCCTGGAAACGGAAACCACGTTCGCAACCACCGGTGCCGAGGGTGTGCCCGAAATTAACCTGATGAGCATTCAGGACTTCATTGCCATCCCGCTGGGCAATTATATCCGGAATTACCTGGAGTTCGCCCGTAAACTGAACAAGCAGCCCCTTGTGTTTGGCGTTAACTATTTCCTGCGCAGAAAAGAAGGGGACGACCTGGGCGGATTTGTCAACGGCATCCGGGACAAACATGTCTGGGTAAAGTGGATGGACCTTCGCGTGCATGCAGAGGTCGCTGCAGTTAAAGCCCCTACCGGATTCATCCCCTGTTTTAAAGATTTGGAAAGCCTGTTCAAGGAAGTCCTTGATAAGACGTATACCATGAAGGATTACGTGGAGCAGTTTACTATCCGCATTCCGGAAAATCTCGCCAAACTGGAGCGGGTTAAAGAGTTTCACCGGACGAAAGTCGTGGACGCGCCGCCGGAACTTTTCCGAATCCTCGCGGAACAGGAAGAGCGCCTGCGGGCTGCCGAAGAGGCCTTTGGCCCCTACCCGTCGCCTGAATGCTTTCCTATAGAAATCTAGTTCCGTTTCAGGGCAGACGGCTTTGCAAGCATTTTCCCCCCTGAACCGCGTAGATTTCGAAAGAGACTTTTTTTGCGGCGGGGCGGTATATCGATTGTCTATAAATAAGATAACGAGCTTCTCCGGCCTTAAGAACCGTTTGGACCGACGCAAATACATGTTGAAGCGTTTTTGCGAAGAAAGATAATACTTGACAAAAATTTGCTTTTATGGTATTAATACTGCATAATAAAACATACCGTATAGAATTGAGTACAGGCCGCTGATATTCCTCTGTACATAAAGACGGCATTGATTTACAACGTGTCAGGAGAATCAGGTATGAAGCATCACAAGGCGATCACCCGCAAGCCGGAGCTGTCTCAGCTTTCCAACTTCGCCATCTTTAAAGAATTTTTATTGAATACGTTGGATCAACTGATTGAAATCGTATTCATTCTGACGCGATAACCAGGGAGCACGAAAAGCAATGCGCCTATTCAAACATCTCTCGCCTGTAACCCAAAGGCCCGGGCATGCCCAGATCAGCAATTTCCAGATCAAGCTTGAATTTACGACGGCAGTAATTGACCGTCTGTTGCTTGCCGACCGTCAGTCCGCATGGAAGATTGTTCCCGGTGCCGGCACCGACACCACGGACACCGGTACGGATACCGGAACAGACGTTACGGGCATCTATTACTAGTCTTTTCCAGCCGGTACCTTAAGTTTGATTTTTTAGAGGCATCCAGATCGTTTCCAAACGATATGAATGCCTCTTTGTGTTACATGTTCGCCTTCAAATAAACCATGCCCCGGGCACTTGTTTCGTCCCGGCCTTCACTAAAGAACCGGTTCTGACGCCTATACCCTGCACGACTGCCGCCTGTTTGAGAAAGTATATTTTTCTTCATCATCAATTTGTCGCAACCGGCTTCCGGTGGAAACGATAAAGGATTATCCCGTTCATGCAGTTAAAGGATATACGAAGTTTTTTGTTGGATATGGACGGTACGGTTTATCTGGGCCCCAACCCGATAACCGGCTCATTGGCCTTTATCCGGTATTTGCAGGAAGCCCAAATCCCCTTTCTTTTTCTGACCAATAACCCGTCGGCGGATGCCGTGTATTATCGGGATAAACTTGCCCGGATGGGGATCGAAGTGGAACCGTCCAATATTCTGACCGCCGGCGCTGCGACGGCGGCCTATCTTCGTGAGGAAACGGCTTACCGCAAACTTTGTGTCTTGGGCACTCCCAGTTTTGAGCAAGAACTGCTGCGCGCAGGCATGGACCTGGAGAGCGAGTCCCCCGATGCGGTGGTGATTGCCTTTGACAAGACCCTGACCTATGCCAAACTGGAGCGGGCCTGCCTGCTGCTCAATAAAGGGTTGCCTTACATTGCCACGAACCCCGACCGGGTCTGTCCCACCGAATACGGCTATATTCCGGACTGCGGGTCCATCGCCGCGCTCTTGGAGTCCGCTACAGGGCGCACCCCCCGTTTTATCGGCAAGCCTGAACCCGCTTTCGCCCGGATGGCCCTGCATTTTCTGGGTACGGATGCCGCGCACAGCGCCATGGTCGGCGACCGCCTGTATACGGACATGGCCATGGCGAAACGGGCCGGCATGGCAGGCATTCTGGTGCTGTCGGGAGAAAGCACTTCTGAAGATGTTGAAACATCTCCGGAACCGCCTGATTTCGTGTTTCCTTCCGTGCGCGAACTGCACGAGGCGCTGCGCAACGCCCCTTAATGATGAGAGAAACAGCGTTCCAGCGTGAAGACCATGGCGGCCTGTTTTTCGTTGCAGGCGGCGATGGCATCATAATCGTTAACACTGCCACCCGGTTGGGCAATGGCGGTAATGCCCCTGTCGGTGGCGGCGTCCACGGCATCGCGGAAGGGGAAAAATCCGTCTGATGCCATGACCGCGCCTTCGAGAGATTCCGTGCCCTTGTACTTGGTTGCGGCCTTGTGCACGGCCTGTTGCACCGCGCCTACCCGGTCCTGTTCGCCGGTGCCCACGGCCAGGGTTTGCCCGTTACGGGCGATGACCACGCCGTTTGACCGCACATGTAGATTGACCCGCCAGGCGAACAGCAAATCTTCGAGTTCCCGGCTGGTGGCCTGACGGGCGATATCCATGCGCCCCTTCTTTGGGTGTTCATTATAGGCGGGCACGAAATCCGCCACGGACCGGAGGCGGGACAAGTAGGGTTGCGCCAGCACAATGGAACCGTCATCGAACACTTTCATTTCCCAGGCGTTCGGCGGGTCTCCAAGGTATTTGGGCAGGCCATCAAAAGACGGTGCCAGGACAATACGGATGTCCTTGTTCTTCTTGAAACGCTCATGATCGTTGAACCGGGCGAGGGCCTCTTCGGAAAAACCGGGCGCAACCACGCCCTCCACAATGGTCTGCATAATCTCTTCCGCCGTATCGGCGTCCACTTCCGTGTTGAAAGCCACCACGCTGCCGAAGGCGGCCTGGGCGTCCGCGTCGCGGGCGCGCTGGTAGATTGCCACCAGCGGGATGCCGTCATGCTCGGTGGCCACACCGGAAGGATTGCAGTGTTTCATGACGGCGCAGGTGGGCCGCTCCATATACTTCAAGATACCGACGGCGTGATGCATGTCTTCCAGATTGGTCTGGGACAGGCCGCTCTTTCCGGTTTTAAGCATCTTGTATGCGCCCAGCACGAGACCGGCGCCCCCCGCAGGCCGATAGAACGCCGCGGGCTGGTGCGGATTCGTGCCGTAACGTAAATCCTCCACCTTCTCATATACCTTGTCCATCACGGTAAAGGTATCGGGAAACTGACCCGCCGTACGCGTGCGGTACATGGCTTTCAAATCTTTTTCCGACATGGCTGGATTCCTTTTGGTAATGGCGGACAAGGTCTTATCGCGTCCGACTCGGTCCGACAAAAATACAGTTCACCCCTCTTTTCGAAAACAAAGGCCGGGGCATAACAGTCAGGGGAACCGCTATTTTAACCCAGGACAGGGCAATGAAGCCAACCGCGCCCCGTGCGGA
>JAKJCY010000083.1 GCA_022706235.1 Candidatus Hydrogenedentota bacterium
GCGTCCCGGCGCAGGGACAACCAGCGGTTGATGCAGTCATAGTGGGCCGCTATGGCGTCAAACATGCCCTGTATTTGACCTCGTTTTTCATCTATGGGCATCTTTTCCATACTCCCGTGTTCCGCGCGGGATGCCGCCGGGTACCCGTCCGCATCCCGCGGGCACTCTTGTATCCGCCCGGTATCCCGCCGCACACATGCCGGCGTGTTACCCTATATCCGTGCCGATGGTCCTGGTCATGACCATGGCGTCCTCATTAGTTCTTTGATAGTATGCTTTGCGGCAGCCCTTGTGAACAAATCCCAGGCCTTCGTACAGCCGGATCGCGCGGAGGTTGCTTGCCCGCACTTCGAGCCATGCCGTATGCGCGCCGCAGTGGTGGGCCGCTTCAAAGAGATATTCCATCAGGCGTTTCGCCAGGCCCCGGCCACGCAGCGTGGGCGCGATTGTCACCCGGGTGATATGTATTTCGTCCACCAGAAGCCAGAATCCGCCGTAACCGGCCAGGCGGCCGCCCTCGAACATGAGAAAAAAACGGCTGTTTTCATTACTGACTTCCTGCATGAACATGTTAAATGTCCAGGGTTCAGGATACGATTCCGTTTCAAGAGGTATGAGCAGTGGAATATGGTGCGGAGCGAGCCGTGAAAACGAGAGCGGCTCGTGTTCAGAAGCGGCCATGATTTTTTACTCCCTTTATGCCGGGGGCATTCCGGCGCTTTTCGCGGCCCGCGCCGCCCGGGCCTGTTCTGCCTGGGAGGCGCGCAGGTAACAGGGAACCGCCGCGGCGGGGTCTGTCGCGCACCCGGCGCGCATCCTGGCGCAGGCTTCTTCGGCTATGGTATCAGCGCGGGCGGTGCCGCATGCCGAAGAAACCAGGCAGGCTTGCGGCGCGTGCGCCCGCAGGATGGATTCGTAGCGCCATGCGCCCTCACCGAGGAAGAACAGGGGCCGCTCGTTCATATAACCGCCGGTTAAAAGGTCATCCACGGGACAGACCTGTTCCTGCACAAGCGTTTCACGTACGCCGTCCCGGTATCGGTAAACGGCGCCGAAGATCTCACGCATACGCGCGTCGAGAAGGGGAATGACCACCCCGTCCGAAAGGGGCACCAGGCGCGCCATGGCATCCAGGGTGGGAACCGCGACGAGGGGCAGTTGAAGCGCGAAGGCAAGTCCCTTCCAGGTGGCGAGGCCGACCCGGAGACCTGTAAACGAACCCGGGCCCGCCGCTGCGGCAAGACACGTCACCCGGTCCATTGGACAGGCGGCGGCGTCCAGTACCCAGTGTACACCGTCCAGGAGGCGTTCCGCATGCAACCGGGGCCGGTCCACGCAGGATTGGGCGAGAATATCGCAGGGGCCGCACCCGTCAGCGGAGCGGCACAATGCGACGGTACAGTGGCGGGTACTGGTATCGACGGCAAGTATAAATTCGTCTTTGGCCATGGAACACCTTTATGCCCAATTGCTGGAATGAACCGGCGGGGCAGGGAAACTCCACAATGCAGACGCCGCACCCGTCATTCCGTCGCGGCCTCAAAATAATTCAACAGGCTGGAAAAGCGAACTCGGACGGCGCGTCGTTCCACCCGCCAGTCTCCGGAGCGGCGTTTACGCAAGAGAGGCCGGGACGGGCTTAACGTTTTCGTCCGGTACCCGATTCTTTGCGGAGTTTTGGCCGCACAATCTGCGGCGCCCCGGCAACCCGTTCCAACATGACCTTCCCGGGTTTGAATACCACATCGCGGTAGGACGGCACCGGGACTTGTTCTCCCGTATGGATATTACGGCCGAGCCGCGGCGAGCGTTGTTTTAACTTGAATACCCCGAAGTTGCGCATTTCCAGATAATTGCCTTCCGCAAGCACATCAGACAGAACGGCCAAAATATTTTCCACCGTATTCAGGCCTTCTTCCGGGGAAATGCCCAGGCGTTCACTTAATTGATCCGCAATTTCGCGTTTTGTCGCTGTCATAGGAATACTTCCTCTCCTGAGTATTTTAAAGCCTTTATTCTTAAGAAGACAAGAAAATGTTGGCACCTGAATAAGGCGTTAAAACCGGTGTCGCCCGCTATTTTCGCGATAATGAAGGCCGGGCGCGCATACAAAAAGACCCTCTATCATGGTTCCCGCCATGGGAATCAAAATCGTTCCCGGCCTATGGATGCACTGGCCCACCAGCGTGCTTCATCATCCTGTAAACCTATAGTATCCCACAAAGAAAAGGCCAGTGCAAACCCGGTATGGACCTAAGGCGGGTGTTGCCCGGCAACTCAAGATAAAAGCACACTACCTGAGCAAAAAACAGGACTGTCTCCGGCGCATCTAGAAAACATGAACGGCGTATTTCGTCCTGAATCGCGCCGGTGGCTGTCCCGGTTTTGTGGAGGCTGTGGTGTATAAGACCGAAAAAAAGTGGGACAGTTACCGCCTGTTTGGTTGTTCGCAAACCCAAAGTCTGCACCATGTATCAATGCGTTCGTATAAACAAATAACCGCCTATACCCTGCGGCCGGAATAGTCCCATTTTTTTAATGCATACAACTTCTTGTTATATGGACGTACCTTAGCGATCAGGTGCTAAACGGCTTTAAAATATTTCTCATAGGCATGGGCGGGCAGAATATTCATTCTGCACAACACCTTGAAGAAAAGCCGGAACCGTTTCAGCAGGGGATAGTAGCTGGGGTAGTCGGTAAAATATAAATTCGGGGCTTGCAGTATGGCATCGAATTCTTCCCGGGACATGCCCTGTTTTTTTAGGCAGTAATCCACCATCTCCTCGTTCTCAAAAAAAGGCGTTTCCGCCATCGCGGCCAGACCCTCTTCCTGGGTCAGCATGCCCGAACGCACCTTTGCGGACAGTTCCACAACGCGCCAGTCGAATCCGAACTTATGGCGGGCGTAATAATAGACCAGCGAGAACAGTTCATTGTCCATATGATGCTGGCCCGTATCCACCCAACCGAACCGTTCCTGTAGCATTTTTTCCACATGCTCACCCACGTCATCGTAGTAGTTGGTGATGTTGACCACGGAAATGCGCTTGAAAAGTATCCAGTAAAGGAAATGGTGAATGTCCGTATTCTGGAAATGATTGAGTTTCGTACGGGCAAAGCGGCGAATCAGGCTACGCGTATAACGCGCATCCATGTAATTCCAGGCCAAGGGTGTAATTCCTTCTTCACGGAAGGAGTGGCTGAGCAGAATGTACCGGATATTTTCTTTGGCCGCCGTGCGGTATAACGCGCTGGCGATGCCGATGTCATCGGTGAGATCGATGTAGGGGACGCAGGCCCGTATGGTGCAGTTGGTGAGTTCCCGCGAATCCGGCCAGTCCATGATGATGGTGTGCAAGTCTACGTCCAGGCCGTCACACACGCGCGCCAAGTTCATTTTCGCGATGTCCGAGTCCCAGCCGTTGTCAAAATGGACCGCCAGCGGGCGCAGATTCATGATTTCCTTGGCGTAATAAAGACAGTAGGACGTGTCACGCCCGCCACTTACGCCCACGACGCAATCATAGGGTTTGCCGCGCCCGGCCCGGCGAATCCTGGCGGCTATTTTTTCAAGGATTCTTTTGCCTGCTTCCCCCGTGGGAAACATGGTTTCGAGCCTGTCCTGAATATTACAGTAATTGCATACGCCTGCCGCGTCAAACCGGACGCCCGGCACTGTGCTGTCCATAAGGCAGCGCCTGCAGAGCCGGCGTTCTTGTTGGGGTGCTTCCTTTAGGTTCACGGATTCTCCAGTATTCCTGATGCGTTGTTTTCCACCGCAGTCTTGTTTCAGTGCCTGGCGGTGGCCATGGATATTGGGGCTGCCAGGGGTTTGGGGCGCACATGCTCTTCCTTAAAGTGGGCCCGTAAATCCTTGTCTGTCGGGTAGGTTATCAATACTACCCGGCGCCTGCCATAGAAAAGAAAAAAAGCGCCGGCCGCCGCTGCGCTCGCGTGCCCTTCATAACATACCTCGGACAGGTGCGCCAACGACCCGGCGCCACCGCAGGCAATTACCGGAATGGAAACGGCATCCGCCACCGCCCGGGTCAGCGGCACATCATATCCTTCCAAGGTGCCGTCCCGGTCTATGGAGGTGAGCAGGATTTCGCCTGCGCCCGCCTTTTCAAGCATGGCGGCCGCATTTACCGGGTCCAGCCCCGTTGGTTGGCTGCCGGCATGGGTATACACTTCATACCCGCCGTCCGGACTTTTCTTGATGTCAAGGGAAACCACCATGCACTGCCGCCCGAATCGTTCCGCGCCGGCGGTTATCAGTTCGGGGTTTTCCAGGGCTGCCGTGTTGACGGCGACCCGGTCCGCGCCCGTTTTCAGCAATGCCCACATGTCATCCACGGTCCTGATGCCGCCTCCGACGGTCAGGGGCATAAATGTCTCGTCCGCAATTTCCTTGATGATATCCAAGGGGGGCTTGCGGTCGTGGGCGGTGGCAAGCGTGTCCAGAAGCACCAGTTCATCAGCATTCCGGTTGCTGAAGACGCGCGCCGCATTGACCGGGCAACCCACATATTTAAAATCGCTGAAGCGGATGCTTTTTTCCAGTCCGCGGTTGCGTAACAGCAACACCGGTATGATTCGGGTTGTCAAACTCATAACCGTCTGTACTTTTTCTCCCTGATGATAAGGAAGGGTGGCGGACGGGCGGACCCATCCGCACAAACACTGCCCCTGAGACCATGACCCCGAGCATTGTACCCATACCACACAGGTCTTGGCAAATCGAGAAGCGGCATCGGCCGACGGCTGGTACAGACTGAGCCTGTGCACCTGTCCGCTTGTACCCGGGAAGATAAGGGGTGATGACGTAGTTCTCACCGGACGAACGGACGGCCGAAGTGAAATCTTTTTCGCTCTTTGGTGGAACCGGGATGGCGGCTCCGGCAATGGAACCGTCCACTGACTTTACCGTGTAAGCGCACGCTGACCGCCGCCGAACTGGCATGCCGCCATCTTGACGGAGCCGTAACAACTCCCGGTGAAATATACCGGAGAAAATCTGGTTTTTGGGGGATATTAAATCTTTTCTCAGGAACGTAACCTTTCCCAGCCCAACCCATATCTGTTCTTGCTGCGTCTTCATATTGTTTTCTGTTTTTTCAGAACTGCACACAAAATAACTTCAAATGAAAAGGGAAGTATTGGGGCGGCTTTAACCACCATATCTTGGCGTCATGTATTTTTAAACACGCATATGGTATTAAAACGGCTCATATCGGGAGTGAAAAATCCGCCGCGCCGCAGTGGTTGGATACAGTAAATTCTTGACAAATAAAAGACAACATCTTGTTTTTTTTGCTATGATATGATACAATAACAAAATGGATAAAACCTGAAGAGTCGGTCTACTGTGTGGCACAAGAACCGGTGTTGCATACCATCATGGAAGATCTGCAATGTACGAAGCATTTTTCGGATTGAAAGAGCGTCCCTTTAACTTGACGCCGGATCCAAAATATTTGTACTTGAGCGAGAAACATAAAGAGGCCTTTGCCCACCTGATGTATGGCATCAAGAACCGCAGCGGTTTTGTCATGATTACGGGAGAGATCGGCACGGGCAAGACCACCCTGTGCCGCAACTTACTGAATCAACTGGATTCGGGTGCGGAAGTTGCATTTATTTTCAACCCGTTTTTGGAACCTCTGGAATTACTGAAAAAGATCAATCAAGAATTTGGCATACAATCGCAGGCGGCCACGGTATTGGGACTTACGGAGGAACTCAATGAGCATTTGCTGCATTCCGCTGCGCAGGGTAAGAACTGTGTACTGGTAATCGATGAAGCGCAGAACTTATCGCCTCAGGTACTCGAACAGATTCGTTTGCTGTCGAACATTGAGACCGATTCTGAAAAACTGTTGCAGATCATTCTTATCGGGCAGCCGGAACTGGCGGAAAAACTTCAACTTCAGGAATTGCGCCAGCTGAATCAGCGCATTACCGCGCGTTACCATTTAAAATCGCTGAATATGCCCGAGACCCTTGAATACATTGCCTATCGCCTGTATGTGGCCGGGGGCAAAAAGCGGGTCGACTTTACGCGTCAGGCGGCAAAGCAGGTGTTTAAGTCATCCGGCGGCGTGCCGCGCATGATTAACGCCTTGTGTGACCGGGCGTTGCTTATCGGGTATACCAGGGAGCAACGCACTGTAACGGGGGCGGAGGTTCGCCAGGCGATGCAGGAAATACGGGGGGAAAGGGTTGTCGCTCCGAAAAACCGGTCTGTGCAATGGCGACGCTGGCTGCCCGCGCCGTCCATGGCGCTGGTGTTGGTTCTTGCCTTCCTGCTGACCCATTACCTGGTGAATCCGCTGGACCGTTTTTCCCGGGAGATGCGTCTTTTCAACGCCATCCTTTCCGGCGATGTTCACGGTGCATCAAAGGATGAAGGGGGCCTTGTTACGGCTGAGAGTATTGAAAGTTCCGGTGCAGCAAATGAAGAGGCGTCAAACCGGAATTCCGGGATTCTGGACCTGGTTATGGCGCGTCTGGACACATCGGGGACAAGATGGACGGAACAATCCCTGGCCCAGGCCATCGTGGACAAGAAACCGGGGGAGACGCTGCGTGCGGGAATTGACCTGCTGATGGGTCTTTGGGAAAAGAACCTGGCGCATAGTTATCCGCCCGATGACAGTGCGTCATCGCTGACCGCGTTTTTCGATTCTCAAGGCCTTGCCTGTGAATCCATAACCTCCGCGCTCGGCAAGATTTACGGGATTAATCTGCCGGGACTAGCGCGCATGCGCTTTGGCGAGGTCGATTTTTGGGTGGCGATGGTGCGCATGGATGAAGAGACGGTTACCCTGCTCACCGGTAGCGCAATACGGGTGACGGTATCCTATGAGGAATTCCAAAAGTATTACCGGGGGGAATTGCTGGTACCGTGGCGGGATCCGGTGCCGGAGGCGTCCCTGATGGCTCTCGGCCATCAGGGACCCGCAGTGCGTAAACTCAAGGAGAAACTCGCCGGCCTGAGGCGTTTGAATCCGGGGAATACGACCGACATTTATGACCAGGAAACCCAGGAGGCTGTTCAGGCCCTGCAAAACGAAGCCGGCCTGAAAGCAGATGGTATTGCGGGGCGTCAGATGCGGCTGGTCCTATCCAGCTGGGAATCCGGCGCGCCCGTCCTGCATCCCAGAGCCGTTCCCGCATCCCCGGTCGGGGCTGCGGATGGGGAAAAAGTTTCCGTGGGGGCCGGACGGTCCGAAAATACCCCTGCCCGGGAGGCCGCGTCCGCTAAAAATGTGCCCGAAAAGAAAGTGGAAAAAGGGTCTGCCGCTGTTGTGAAAACACCGGTAACACGTTCCCGGGCGCTTGCCGTGATTGAAACTGCATCCGCTGACCCGGGCATGTCCCAAGGAGCCTCTTTACCACCGGTTGTGGAGGACCTGGCAGCCATGGCGGAACAGCGCGGCACCCGCGACGAGACTGGCGCTCCGGAAATGGATGAAGCCCGCAAGAGGTCTGCGGCTGGCGAGTTGCCGTTTTTCGAGCCTCTGCCGGAAAACCCTGCGGGGGAGACCGCACCGCCGGATGGGGGTGGCATGCTGATGCAAGTGCGCGATCTGCCCGAACCTTCGGACACCCTTCCCGCAGTCCCTGAGGAGCCCGATTTGTCTGTTACCAAGCCTGTTCCGGGCAGTATGCCGCTTGTGCCTCATGAGGAAAGTGCTTCCCTATGAAAGCCCCGGTACGTATGGATTGGTTTAGGCAGGGAGCCCGATACCGATGAGTTCCATACTGGACGCGCTGAACAAACTGGAACAAGAGAAACTGGCGCAACAGGCCTCTTCTTCCGACGATGAATTCACGGGCTCGCCGGAAAAGGCGGCCGCTGAATTATTTGGAAGACGGTCCGTCCGCGCCGGAAGACGTTCGGCGCTTTTCCACCCTTGGGCACCCCTGTTGGGGGCGTTGCTTCTCGGTATCGCCATAACTTTCATCGCGGTTTTTGTCGTATTCCGGTTTGTTTCCACCCCCAATCAGACGGTGGCCGCTGTTCCCGTCGCGGAAAAGGCACCGGATTTGGTACATACCTATTCGATGCCCGTGAAAGCGAACGATGCCAACGTCCTGAAAAACGAAGGCGCTGCGGCTGCCCATAAAGCCCAACCGGAAAGAACAACTGTTTCGCCGCCGGAAAAGGAAGCGCAGCCGCGTAAGCCGGATGTTCCGAAACCTGATCTGCCCGAACGGGTCGCCATGGTTCCGGAACCTGTCGTGCCGCCGCCGGTGCCCGAACCCAAGCCGGAACCCGTTGCGCCGCCGCCGATACTGCCCGAGCCCGAACCGGAACCTGTCGTGCCGCCGCCGGTGCTGCCCGAGCCAGAACCGGAACCGGTTTCCCCGCCGCCGGTGCTGTCCGAGCCAGAACCGGAACCGGTTGCCCCGCCGCCGGTGCTGCCCGACCCCGAGCCGGTTGTGTCCGATGTTGCGGTACCTGTGCCGGAGAAGGAAAAGGAATCTCCGCCTTCCGGGACGACAGGTGCTTTGGATCAAGGCGGGGCTGAGTCGCCAAAACCTTCCAGTACGGGAACGGAACGTCTGGCGTATGCTCAACCCGCGTTGCCGCCGCAGCCAGAAAAGAGGCTGCCGGCGGTGGTTGCGCCGCCAGTGGCGCGGGAAGAAGCGGGACCAGTGAATATCGATGCCTTGCCGCGCCTTTCCTCCCAGGACCGCGAGAATCTTGGGTTGAATAATCTTCAGCTGAATGTATTGCGGCCCGCGGATAAAAACCAGCCGGATGCGCTTGCCATTATCAATTTGAAAAAAGTCTATGTCGGCGAGATGATCCCCGGCACTTCGGCACGATTAATTGGCGTGGAGGCAGGCGCCATCGGCGTGGAGATTGACAAGGGGGGCACCAACAGACAGTTCAAAATATCCAGGTGATTCGTCCGGCGCGGATGTCGCCGGATATCGCGATAAAACCGGAATGACGCGGGTCGGGTCGTGGTATGACGAACAACAAGGTTTTAAGACGGATTCGATAGTTGTTTTGGTTAGGCTCCTTTTAGGAGCCCTTCTTATCCCATCGGCTCTTCCGGTGGTTGCTGATTTGCCGCATTCAAGCCAGAAAAAAAGGGGTCTGGAGAAGTTGCGGTGTGTGAACGAACAACGGGGGACAGCGGGCATATCCTTCTTACTTCGGACTTCCCGACCTCGTCGGAATTGCATATGGCACTCTTAAACAGACAAAAAAACGGAGCAAAAAGGGACTGATAACGAAATAGCCATTGGTAACGCAGGGATACAGGTACTTTGCTGCCATTGGCTATTTCGTTGTCTGTCCCTTTCTTGCGGCCTATACGAAGAGGACTGTACAAGAGTGCCGACATGGATTCCGAAATATCATTTTCAAACCCGGCCGAGGTCAGGAAGTCTGTACTCATTTTCGTCTTGCCAACCCTCATGCGTATAATAAGGCGGTTCATTTCTACGTGCGGATAGGTCTGTGTAAAGCGCTTGTGCTATCATGGGCACAGGTTGGGAAAAGTATCCGCCCGTATAAACAATTCCCATCACGTTCGGGTAAGAGGAATCCAAAATGAAGTATCTAGTATCCAGTCTTATCGTGGTTCTCATGATTCTGGCGGCCGGGTGTGAAAAGAAAACGGAACCGGCGCAGCCGTCCGGAACGGTCTCCAATGAAAAAGAGGTGTTCGAGATTGCCGTGATTCCAAAGGGGCTCGCGCACCAGTTCTGGATTTTCGTGAAGCAGGGCGCCGAGGCCGCCGGTCGGGATTTGGGGGCGGACATTTTGTGGCAGGGACCGCCCAAGGAAACCGAGATTGCCCAGCAAATCAATATTGTTCAGGATATGATTACCCGGCGGGTGGATGCCCTGGTTCTGGCGGCGTGTGATGAAAACGCACTGGCCACCGTAATCGCCCAGGCGGACCAGGCCGGCATCCCCGTTATCATGATAGATTCGGGCGTGAAATCCGACGTGCCCAAATCGCTGGTGGCCACCGATAACGTGGAGGGCGCCAAAATGGCCGCGAGGAAACTCGCCGAACTGCTCGGCGCACAAGGTGAAGTCGGGCTGGTCCCCTTCGTGCCGGGCGCGGCCACATCAGAACTCCGGGAACGGGGCTTCAAGGAAGGGTTGCAGGAATTTCCGGGTATGACGCTGGTGGCTACGAATTACAGCCAGAGCGACGTCAGCATCGGCATGAATGTGACATCGGACATGTTGACGGCCCATCCCGACATCATCGGTATTTTCGCCGCCAGCGAGCCCAGTGCCATTGGCGCCGCCCAGGCATTACGCGCGGCAGGCAAGGCCGGCCAGGTCAAACTGATTGGTTTCGACGCCACGGGCGAGCAGCTGAACGCGTTGCGCGATGGTGTCATTCATGCCCTGATTGTCCAGAATCCGTTCAAGATGGGGTATGAAGGCGTCAAGGCCGCCATCGCCGCGCTGCACGGGGAACCGGTGGAACCCGTTATCGATACGGGGGTTACCGTGGTTACGCTGGAGAACCTGGAAACGCCGGAAGTGCAGGCGCTGCTGACCGCCGGATAATAAGCAACCGGTGATGCAGGACAACCCGCTCCGGTCATTGAAACGTTGGAATCAAGACGCTTAACAGGGGACCTCGTGGAAGAGCCGATTATACAGGAACAAGGCCATAGTGATGCGCCGCTGTGCGATGAGCCGGAGGAGGGCGGAGGGCGTTTCCGCGCCCTGGCCTGCCTTGCGGTTCCCGCAGTACTGTATCTGCTGGCAGTGATGCTGATACATCTGCCTCCCACGGGCCTGCTGCAACGCGAAGAGGTCCGGATTGCCGGACCCGGCGGAAAGTCCTGCCTGGGAACGTTGTGGAAAGAAGCGGGAACCCCCGCTGCCGTGTTGGTTGCGGGGCATGGCGTTACCGCCAACCGGGGCATTATGGCCATGATCGCCCATGCGTTTACCTACAATGGATATGCGGTATTGGCCCTGGATTTTTGGGGGCATGGCCGGTCGCGGGAAGCCTTTGACTGGCATGCCAATCCCGACCAGGTGCGTGCCTGGTGCTCCTGGGCGCGGGAACGTTTTCCCGGCGTGCCGCTGATTTACCTGGGGTATTCCATGGGCGGTTTTGCCGGGGCGGAGGCTTTTCGGGAGGACTCTGAAGTGGATGCCTTTGTCGCGTTGGGCGCGCTGCCCCGGCACGAACTTCAGTGTCCGACCCTGGTGGCGTCCGGACTTCATGAGGAATTGTTTACCCCGGACCAGGCCAGGCAGGCCGTGAATGGCTGGGGGAAAACCGTCACCAGTCCCTGGAGTGATCATGTGCTGGAGGCCCATGACCCTGTGCTTATCGGGCATATCCTGTCCTGGGCGAATGCTACCCTGAAGATTACGCCTCCGGTGCGTGTTTCCCGGTTTGGCAGCCTGATAGCGGATAGGGGAACCACGGGTCGTCCCGGTGCTTCGGAGGGTGCCCTGTTTCCCTGGTTGTACTGGGGCCTGTTTCTGTTCGCCCTGCTGTCCGGGAGCATTGCCGCCCTGATGGTTGCGGGGTGTCTGCTGAGCCTGGTACGTCTGTCCCCGGCACCACCCGCGGCATGGCCCGTATTGATACGCTCCTGGAGCGTGAATCCCTACCGGGTAATAGGCGGCGCCTTTGGGTGTCATGGCCCGGGCACCCCGCCGCGCGCCGGCAGCCTGTGGTCCGCACTGATACGGGGCATCGGGTTCAGCGTGCTGCTGGTTCTGCTGCTCACGGGCCTGTTGAACCGGCATGTATTTACCTGTTTCCCGGACCATCCGGAACGGCTGCTCACCTGGCTGGTGCTGATTCCCGTGCTTACCGTTCCCATGATTCTTGACGCCCGCATGCTGGAACGGCTTCCCTTCAGCCGCAGCCGAAAACGTTTTGCCGTTGCCGCGTTGACCCGCGGCATTCCCTTTCTGGTCGCGGGTGTGGCCCTGCGCGCTTTGGGGCCTCCGGCCGCGTTTTCCGGAATGATAGTGATTCTGTTCGCGCTGATTTTTGTCCTGATTTCCCTGGTCCATACCCTGGCGACTCGCGCGTGCGCCGATTGGCGGTCCGGGGCCGTCGCGTCCATTGTCTTTTTCGCCTGGTTGATTGCTTTCTGGTTTCCCCTGTCCTGGCCGTGGGTAGGCGTCTTTTCGGGCCGATAATTCCTGACAGGGCTGACATCTTCTTTCGTGTCGGGAACGCGTAGTGTTTTGTTCGGCAGAGCGAAAGCCGCCTTCACTACGGCACAAGCGTCCAGCACAGCGGCGGGGCTGCCGCTGTATCGTACAGGTAGTTCTCCCCGTTCTGCCACAGGTACGCCGCGCGTATGGCGTAGGCGATGGGATTGCTTCCCTGCTGCCAACCCGCGAGATAGGCAATGGCTTCACCCAGAACAAGTCGAAAATCTTCGTTCAGGTCGCCGGGATGGGGAAGGCCGTCCTCTCCTTCCGCACTTTCCAGCATCGCGGCAACGACAGGAATGAACCCGTGCCCGGCGGCATAGGCGGGCGCGGTCCCGGTCCCGATGATGGCCGGTTGGGCCGTGGCGGTAATCTGGGCATAGCTCGGCGAGGCGGAAACACCGCCCGCCCCATCAAAGACGGACGCCTCAAGGGTGTAGTTAAGCGAGGAGGCCACAGGCGCCGCAGCCTCAACAACGGCCCCGCAGAGCATGAGTATCATCCCCCCCACAAAAAGCGTATTTTTCCGGTACAACATGGTATGCGTTCTCCTCTACAAATGGCGACCCGTATCCCTTAATAAAATTTTGCAGGTGTTAGAAAGCCTTTCTTGATTTCTTTATTTTAACATAATGTCAGGTTAATTGGAACCTAAAATATGTCTTACAGCGATAAAGAACGGCAAATTCTTCGCGTAGAGAACCCGCTACTGTCCTGAGTTCCCCGGTGTCCCGAAAAAATATTCTTCGCCAAGCCTCATTTTTCACTTGACTTTTATCTTAGAAGTATATATACTTCTAATATGAACAAGACAACCGCCACCAACGCCCAAGGACGCCAGGTACTCGAACGCATCGCCCGGATAGGACCCTTCCTGCCCGCCTCGCTCACGATCACCCGCACCCGATGCGGAAACCCACGCTGCCGGTGCGCCAAGGAAGGCCCCATCCATGAAACCGCCTTGCTGACGTGGAAGGAGGGTCGGACGACGCATACCCTCTACGTGCCCCGCAACTTGCGCCGCGAGGTGGCTCAATGGATCGCCGAATGGAAAAAACTAAAAAGTCTCATCGAGCACATGGGAGCCGCACAAAGGCAGTTCCTGCAGACCCGGAAAAAGAACAACGGGAAACCATCCGGGCCTTCTTGAGGACCTACACGCACTTTTTTGGGCGCATAGACAAGCGTTTTGCGTCCCTTTCGGATCCCCGAAAGCCTCAATCCCCCGACGATGTGGAGTACAGCGTCGCATCGCTTGTCTTTCTGTGCGTGCTCATGCACAGTTCCATGCTCGGCGCCCGCCGTCAGATACGTTTGAAACTTTTCACGACCTTCCTCGTGCAATTGTTTAAGGCAATCTTCGACGTCAATAGCGTCCCCCATGGCGACACGATGAACTATGTGCTGATTGGTCTGCAATTCGACGAAGTGCAGGAAGTTTTGTGTGGGATGACCGAAACCCTTATTAATAAACGGGTATTGGAGACCCAACGACTGTTCGACCGCTACTACGTCATAGCCATAGACGGCACGCAGCTGCGCTCCTACCGCGAACGGCATTGCGCGCATTGCCTGACCAAGACCAAGAATGGAATAACCCGGTACTACCATTACGTCCTTGAAGCCAAACTGGTGACCCCCAGTGGATTCGCCTTTTCCATCCTGACGGAGTTCGTGGAAAATACCGATGTAATCGATCCCGCCGCCAGCGAGGAAAAACGCAAACAGGACTGCGAACTCAAGGCGTTCTACCGCTTGGTGGACCGTCTGCATGCCCGTTTTCCCCGGCTCCCTTTGCTCTTGTCCATGGACGGACTGTTCGCCGTGGGACCGGTTTTCGAACGCTGCGAACGCTACAAATGGAAGTACATGATCTCCCTTTCAGATGACCAGGTAGCCTCTATCAATGAGGAATTTGAAGCGCTGGCCACGGTCACGCCTGAAAACCGACGCTTGTGGCACACGGGGCCCAATCGCGAAATTAAGCAACGTTTCCGTTGGGTCAACGATATCATCTATATAGATTCCAAACGCAGCAAACACCAGGTGAATGTGGTCGAATGTCTCGACACGCGGCCTGATACGAACAACGAACCCAAGACCACCAAGTTCAAGTGGGTCACCAATGTCGTCGTTACGGCGGATAAAGTGATCCCCTTGGCTAACAACGGAGGACGAATACGCTGGAAGATTGAAAACGAAGGTTTTAACGCGCAGAAAAAAGGCGGATACAACTTGGAGCACGCCTACTCCAATGACTACAATGGTATGAAAATCTATTACCTGATACTCCAGATAGCCCACCTCATCATGCAACTACTGGAGAAAGGCAATCTCTTGCGCAGGAATTTCCCCAACGGGTTCGGTTCGCTACGAGACCTGGCCTACCGCCTGCTGGAAGCCCTGCGAAACGTCGCACTCAGCATACAGGAATACGACGCGCTCTGTACCGAGGCCATTCAAATCCGTTTCAATTCCTCCTAAGCCCGCCGGTGGTTCCTGGTTGTCTCTCCCCTCTGCGCGTCGTTTATCTCTTATCGCCCCCCCTTCCCTTGGCACCAACACCCCCCGTGTCTTCAGCCCTCCTGAACATACGCCTACCTTGCCGCCATGCCCCGTCGTTTCCTCACAGGGCGCTTACGTTCGTTATCGCTGATAATAAAAGTTTTATATTGAAAGAATTTTGCATATGTGCTATCATAAAAAATAAAATATGCAATATTATTAAATGAAAGGTGTGGAATGCGATAGAGGATTAGGGAGCCGATAGATTATTTTTGATTTTCATATGAAATTTTTGAGCGAGCCACAGGATAATAAATTTTTGTGTTATCCGGGGGCAATACAGCAGGGCGTTACCGTAAGGAAGAGTTTTTACGTTAAATGGATCATGGTTTCCTGATGTCAATCAGGGAACGGCAGTGTCACTAAGAAAGGATGGAGCCATGGATACACGTACGCTATATAACGCCAGTCTTATCAGGACGCTGAACGTGGGAGTGCTTGGGTTTGCCCTGTTTTTCATGATGATGCCCGTCATGGGCGAGGACGTTTGCGCGGACTTTGACGACATCCCCGCCGGAACGGTGTTTCACGTGGGTGACACCGGTTCTTCGTGGGGGTATGAACTCAATTTCAAAGCGTTTTTCTGGACGTGGGGTGGCAGCACCGTTGACGGGGAGGCATTCATTGAGACCAACTGGATGGCCGGAGGCTCCGGGTTTGATATGGCTGTTAACAACATCAACGTTGACGTTAAAATTGCGGGGGATACGGCGCCGACCTGCGTCAGTTTCCGCTATGGGGATTATGCCGGCAATGTCAACCTGGAAATCAACGGCAGTTTAAAGGTGGTGGAGGATTTTATCGAGCTCGACGGCGAGGAAATCGAAGGGGTGACGGTGGAAGTCATTTCCCTTGGCGGCAGCAAGGGCATTGTGGAGTTGCAGGGTCCGGTCACCCAACTGGCCATTGGGGGCCAGCAATTCTTCCTGGATGACATCTGTCCTTTTTGCGCGCCTCCTGAAAAACTTTGCGCGGACTTTGATGACCTGGTTGCATCCACGAAATATTATGTGGGGGATAGTTTTGTCACACAAGGATACCAGGTGAAGTGCAAAGAATTTTTCTGGCTCCCCAGCGGTGGCACGAATCAAGGTTGGGCCACGGTTACCACGGGAGGCCAGGCGGGCGGTTCGGGCTATGACCTGAATCTCAACAACGTCAATGTTGACATTGATATTGCCGGCGGCACACCGGTGCCGTGTGCCAGTTTCCGATTCGGTAGTTACGGAGGCAATGTCAATTTGGAAATCAACGGCGAGTTAAAAAATGTTTGGAGTATCGTTGATTTAGATGGCGCTGTTATAGGGGGCGTGACGGTGGATGTCATTCCTTTTGGTGGCGGCATGGGATTGGTAGAACTTCAAGGACCAGTCAGCCAGCTTGCCGTCGGCGGCCAGGAATTCTTCATTGATAACGTGTGCCCCCGTTGTATCAGCCCCGCAGAGGGGTGTGCTGACTTCGATGATCTCGCACCCGGAACGGAGTACCACGTGGGGAATACGTTCCTGACACAAGGTTACCTGGCCACCTGTCATGAGTTCTTTTGGCTGGGCGGCGGGAGCACGGTTGATGGTGTGGCCACGGTTGCTACAGCCGGGTTGGCCGGCGGGTCTGGTTTTGATTTGAGTCTTAACAACATCAACGTTGATATTGCCATCAACGCGCCGTGCGTCAGTTTCCGGTTTGGCGCGTATGGTGGCAATCTTAATTTGGAAGTCAACGAGGATTTCAAAAACTTTTCAAATTTTACCGATATTGACGGCGCTGTAATTGGCGGCGTGCCTGTGGATGTTATCCTCCTGGGGGATGGCAAGGGCATTGTGGAGTTGCAGGGCCCGGTAACACAACTGGCTTTGGGCGGCCAGGAATTCTTCCTGGACGATATCTGCCCCTTTTGCAAGCCAGATGAAGGAGAAGGGGAAATCTGCGCGGACTTCGAAGACCTCACCGCAGGGACAGAATATCACGTGGGGGATACGTTTGCTACCCAAGGCTATCTATTCAAGGGTCATGAGTTCTTCTGGCTTCCCAGCGGGAGCACCATCAATGGCGTGGCTACGGTCATGTCAGGCGGATGGGGGAGTGCCGGCGGTTCCGGCAATGACTTAAATCTCAACAATATCAATGTTGACATTGCCATCAATGCGCCCTGTGTCAGTTTTCGTTTCGGCGCGTATGGAGGGAATTTGAATATCAAGGTGAACGGCGATTTCAGGAATATTGACGATTTCGCCGTTATTGATGGCACTGTAATCGGCGGTGTACCTGTGGAGGTTGTTTTCCTGGGCGACGGCAAGGGTATTGTGGAGCTGCAGGGACCGGTAACGCAGCTGGTTCTGGGCGGCCAGGAATTCTTCATAGACGACGTCTGTCCTTTCTGCAAGCCGGACGAAGGCGAAGGGGAACCGGACGAAGGCGAAGGAGAACCGCTGACCCATCACCCATCGGACCCCAACCAAGACAGCAGGATTGTGATGAGCGAAGCGATAGCGTACCTGGCGGGATGGCAGCAGGGTTCGAATCCCATGGGCTATGCCATCCGTGCTGCCTATATCTGGCAAAACGGTGAACAGTATCTGTATGACGGGACGCTTGATCCGCCTTTGTGCTGGGTACCGGCGGTGAAGGACCGCTGAGGACAGCTGATTTACTATAGACGGGAGCATGCAGGTCACTCACGTTCGGGCGATGTCCGGGGGTGGGTGGCCTTGTGTTTTGGGCGGGATGCTGTAAGCGATAGGGTGCAGGACGCGTAGGACGATAAGAGGAGGATTAAGAATATCTTTGTCCGTGTTGCCGGACGCGTTTGAGGGCATGTTTCATGGCTGCCGCTTTGTCGGGAAATTCGTCTATGCGGTTTTTGCGCTGGCCGATGTCCTCGCGCAGGTTGTATAGCGCCTGCTTGTGCGGGTCGGGCGGGTAGCCGTATTCTTTATTGTACCAGTCGGGAACCTTGCTGATAGCGCCGGTAGGCGCGTCTATCAACACCCAGTCGCCCTGACGGAAGGCGTAGTGGTCCGCGAAGGTGTTGTGCACGTGCTCGGTGCGGATGGGCGGTTCAGGCGATTGGCCGCGCAGTAGGGGCGAGATATCCAGACTGTCCCTGGCGGCGTCATCGGGCAGGGCGAACTCCGTGAGTGCGGCGATGGTGGCCATGAGGTCCACCTGGCCGACAAGGCTGTCGCAAACGCTGCCTTCGGGAATCACGCCCGGCCAGCGCATGACCATGGGCGTGCGGTGGCCGCCTTCATAGATGTCGCGTTTAAGGCCGCGCAGCGGCCCCATGCTGCGATGCCCGTACTTCTGGATGCGCGGGTAGGCATAACTTTCCGGTCCGTTGTCGCTGGTGAAAATGACCAGGGTATTGTCGCGGAATCCGTTATCCTCCAATGCTTTGAGCACCTGTCCCGCCGACCAGTCGCTCTGATGCACAAAATCGCCGAAGGGGCCTGCGCCGCTCTTGCCCTTGAATTCGGGCGTGGGCACGATGGGCGCATGGGGCGAGGTCCAGGGAAAATAGAGGAAGAAAGGTTTGGTGGAATCTTTTTGCGCGGCAATCCATTCGACGGCCTTCTCGGTGAGCCGGGGCATCACGGCGTCCAGGCGCCAGCCCGGCGCCATGGGTCCAGGCCGTCCTTCAGGCGCGCCTTCCTCCGGTGCCGGGTCGACGACATTCCTTTCCGTCGGCACGGTCACTATCCGGTCGTTCTCAATCCAGGTATAAGGTGGGAAGTTCGGCACATCGTCACCGAAATAATAATCCAAGCCGCGCGCCGTGGGCCCACCCGGAATGGGCTTCGACCAGTCATAGTCTTCCGGCTTGGCGCCGATTTTTTCCTCAGTGGGCGGACCGACGCGTATGGCGCTCCAATCCCAGCCGAGATGCCATTTGCCGATGCACGCCGTCTGGTAGCCCTGGCGCCGCAGCATCTCCGCCAGCGTGAGCTCGCCGTCAAAGACGGGTTGTCCGAAACTGTGGACGATGTCATGGAACTTGCGCCAGTGATACGTGCCCGTCAGCAGGGCATAGCGGCTGGGCGAGCAAATGCCGGAGGAACTATGCGCGTCCGTGAACCGCATGCCTTCTTGGGCG
>JAKJCY010000084.1:0-12680 GCA_022706235.1 Candidatus Hydrogenedentota bacterium
GATATCGCCATTATCCGGGTCGGCGGCGAGAGCCTGTTCAAACCAGTGCCGGGCTTCATCGTTCCGCCCCGTCCGGGCAAGGAGGGCAACAAGATTGTTCAAGGCCACCAGGAAGGCGGGCTTGAGTTCCAGGGCCCGGATGTAATAGTCCGCGGCTGCGTCAAACCGGTCTTGCTTTTCCGCCAACAGCCCCAGGTTGTTCAGGGGCAGGGGATTCTCAGCATCGATGGACAGGGCGCGTTCATACATCTGTTGCGCCTCCTCGAGGCGGCCCTGGCCCGCATACAAAAGGCCCAGGTTATTGGGGATGTGCGAATTTTCCGGACTGTTTTTCATGGCGGACAAATAGCCTTGCTCGGCTTCTTCCAGGTTCCCGCGCCGTTCCGCAAGCCGGGCGAGGTTATACCAGGCGTATTCGTCTTCCTCCCGCACCTGCAGCGCCAGTCGGTATTTTTCTTCCGCTTCATCGAACCGGTTCAGTTCGGCCAGTAAGTTGCCCCAGTTGTTCAGCGCCAAGGTGAAATTGGGCGCGATCCGGAGGGCTGTTTCAAAATGGGCGACGGCCGCGTCGGGGTCTTCGGTCCCGAGAATCAGGGCGAGGTCGTTATGTACGCGGGCATCTTCGGGATTCATGGACAAGGCCCGTTCAAAATACCGCCGTCCTTCCTCACCGCGGCCCTGGGCAACCAGGTCCCGGCCTATGAGATAGTAGAGGTCCTGGTTATCCGGATCCAGATTCAGGGCTTCTTCGAAACGCGCTTCCGCCTCGGCATACTTGCCCTGCCCGGACAACAGTTTCCCTATTTTGTATAACACGTATCCAAACTGCGGCGCGGCGCGCAAGGCCTCTTCATAGTGGCGCATGGCCTCGTCCGTTTCGCCGCGTTCTTCCAGCAGGGCGCCCAGTTCATTGTGGCACCGGGCATCCTCAGGATTGAGTTCCAGCGCCTCACGGAACCGCGTTTCGGCCTCTTCCTTCCTGTCCTGGGCCAGCAATTCGCGGCCGAGGAGGAAATGGATATCCTGGTTCTTGGGGTCGGCCTGGATGGCCTGTTCATATCGGGCAATGGCCTCGTCCGAGCGGTTGAGCAGGGCAAGCACCCGCCCGATCCGGTCCAAGGCATAGGCGAAACCCGGCTCCACGCGCAGGGCCTCTTCATAATGTTTCAGCGCAGTTTCCAGCTCCCCCTGTTCCGCCCAGAACAGGCCCATCTCCATGTGCGCCCGGGCATCGTCCGGATTCAGTTCAATGGCGGCTTGGTACTGCTCGACGGCTTCGTCGAGACGGTTGAGCGCAGCCAATTCCCGGCCCAGCATATACCGCGCATCCTGAAACGCCGGGTCTATGCGTATGGCCTCTTTGAAGTGGAAAACCGCTTCTTCGGGTTTTGCCAGGCGCGACAGCTCCCTGCCCAGCGCCGCGTGGGTATATTTGAGGTCCGGGTTCAGGGCCAGGGCTTTTTCATGTTGTTCAATGGCCTTTTCTACGCGTCCCAACCGGCTGAGTTCCTGCGCCCAAAGGTAGCGCGCGCCGTCCAGCATCGGGTCCAGCCGTACCGCCTCCGCAAAGTGGTTCAGGGCGTCTTCCGTGCGTCCGGTTTCCGCCAGGTCCCGCCCGAGGATGTAATGCACAAAGGGCTGGTCGGAGTTTTCCGCGAGGAGGCTTCGATACCGGTCAATAAGCTCCTCGCCGCGCTTCATGGCTTTCATGGCAAGGCTGATATTGTCAATGACGTCGCCGTAATCCGGCGCGACCTTAAACGCCTTTTCAAAACAGTCCAGGGACTCTTCATACCTTTCCCCGCTGTAATACAGTTCTCCCAGGGCATTCAAGGCGCGCGCATCATAGGGATTCAATTCCAGCGCCGACTGGAAACTGTTCTCCGCCGCCTCCGCCTCTCCCTGTTCGGTCAAGGCCATGCCGAGAAGGTAAAACAAATCCTGATACCCGGGATCCCGCGCGATTCCCGCCCGGTACTGGGCTATGGCATCCTCGAGCAGGCCGAGCGAGGAAAAATAACGGCCCAGGCGCTGGTGCATGTAGGGGGCGCCTTCATTCCCGATAACTTCACGGGCTTCCAGGCGCGCCTTTTCAATTTCGCCGCGCCTGATCCAAGAATCGGCGCGTTGATAGTGCCAGCGCGCCTTGTCTGGGTGTACCGGCAGTATTTCGAAAGAAAAAGCGCTAAAGAGAAGTACCCCACAGGCGGTTAGAAACAGTGCCGCGGCATAGCGGCGCGCTTGTAGCGCCTTGATGATGCTTTGTACGGCATACCCGCCGAACAGGATAAGGAGGGGAACCGCCGGTATGCGGGCGCGGCCGTTTACGAAAAACGGAAGGAAGGAGAGGAGATAGTACCCTAAAAACAGCAGCACCAGAACCAGGAGGCTGGTTACTCCTTTCATAGGAGGCTGATAACGGCCGCGCAGGAGTGCGACGCCCCACGTGGCAAGGCCGAGCCAGAAGAGCGCTGCAACGATCGGGAACCCCGGCAATAGCCGTAACGGCAGGTACTCCCGTAATTCATAGTGAACCACCTTGTTGCAGGTGATTTCAACGGGGGTCCACAGCAGCACCGCCCGGCGCAACATGCGCAGAAGGGTCGTCCGGGGATGTTCCCGGATATAGGTAAGGGCCTTGTCCGTAAAATACGTTGAAACTTCGCGGTGCGTGATGTCGGGATTGCCGGTTTCACGACCGACGCCGCGCACCACGTTGATATAATCGCGCGCCGACCAGTTGCCGCCGCCCTCCAACTCCTGCAAGTAGGGCAGCCACGGCGTAACTTCATCGGATTGTTCATGATTGCCGATGAGCACATTCAGGCCGAAATAGGTGGATATGGGGACGAATTCTCCCGAAGCGGCGTAATTGCGGAGGGTCACGGGAACAATGACCAGGACGGTGGTGCACAGCAGCAGGGGCCACGCCTTGACGACATGGGGCAGGTTGCTTTTGCGCCAGCATACCCACAGTATCCACGCCGCGGCCACGGGGCCGAATCCCAGGATGTTGGGCCGGGCGAGACCGTAGCAGCCGAAGATTACTCCCGCAAGGAAGATATAACGAAGTTTAAAGGTACGTTGCCAGGCATCCAATACGTAAAAGAGGGCCGGGACAAAGAAGACGAATACCGCCGGGTCATTGACTTCCCCTTCCCAATAAATAAACACGCTGTAGATCGCGGCGAGAAATGCGGACGCCAGCCCCGCAATGGTCCCGAAATAACGCTTTCCCAGTGCGTAGAGCATGAGTATCGTCAACATTCCAAGAATACTATTCAGGATTCTTGGAACATAATAACTGCCGTTGCTGACGAAATACAGAAGCGTTAATAAGTATCCGTACCCCGGAGGACGATAAAAAGGCGTGGTCCTCATTTCAGGATCGGTGGCGCCTTCCGGCACCGACCAGTCCCCCGTAATCAAGGCCCGGGCAAAGTAATCCTGAACCTCGGGGTCCTGCTGCAGGGCGGAGAAATCAGGCGCGCCGGCAATCTGGGAGAGATACCAAAGCCGCAATGCGGCGCCCAGAACCACAATCAATCCCAAAACGATAAATGTCCGGGAAGTGCCTGCTGCCGTCCGTGCTGACGGGACACAGACGTGGTCGCCGCACGCTATGTTTCCTGGCCGGTCGGACACGATATTTCTGCCTCTCATGATTTACGCGGGGAAAAATACCAAGAGAACCCCCTGCTAGGATTCAAAAAGGTTGGAACGATTATCAGAGCGCGTAAATAAAGGGGGAAACCACGCCGGCCTGTCCTGCGAAGAAAAACAGCAGTCCCAGGAGCAACAAGGAAATGATGATTGGCGCGAGCCAGAATTTTTTACGAACACGCATGAAAGCCCAGATTTCTTTAAGCAGTTCCATAAAAAAGTCCTTTAGATTGCAGGCAAGTATTCACAAATATCGCTCTATCGACACCATTGTCTTCGATTCTATAGTGTAAGCATCATGACAGGGTATTTTCAATCTTTTTCGCGCTGATGCGGACCATGGGAAAACCTGTCATTCGCTTTCCTACCAGATTCCTGACGGACTATTACACGCGCCGCAGGAAACATGCAGGAGAGAGGTACTATCCCTGTATTTCCGGTATTACCGGCGTCTTGCTGTGTTTTTCCCTCCGGCCACGACCTTCTCGCTGGTGATGGCCCAGGGGCAAAGCGTCAGCCGTCCATGCCGTGCCTCGCTTCCTTTCATGTTTAGCCACAGCAGTTCCTGTCGGCCGACAGCGGTGGCGAAGACATTGTCTTCCCGGCCGTCTACACCCGCCATATACCGTGTGATCCTGGACAACTCGTGCGCCTCGGACAACGCGTTGGCGATGAACCGCCTGTATCGTAAATCATCATAGGGTCCGGAAGAACAGAGCACCCGCCCTTTTCCCAAGTCGGCCTGTTCGCCCAATAGCGCCTCGTCGACCGCGGTGTCGCCTTCCACGGTGCGCAGCGGCCCGATGCTGTCCGCGGTGATAAGCAGGCCGCCCCGGCGCACCCAGTCCAGGATGCGGTCCCAGGTCGCTTTTTCGGCGGTGTTGCCCCAAAGCAACAGCAGCGCCTTGAACTGTTCCAGCCCCCCGTCGGCCATCTGGTTGTCGCTGCAATAGGCGAAATCAAAATAATCGCGCAGCGGTTCCACCTGTTTGAGAAATTCATTGCCGTTGAGAATGATGTGGGTCTGGGGGTAATAGGCGGCGACTTCAATAATCGGTTTCCGGCCGCGAAACAGGGGCGCCCACCGCATGAAATTACGGCGCGCCCGGTCGCTGCCGAAGAGGTTCGGATAATAGTAATGCAGTCCCAGCGCATCCGAGGCGGTGGCATTGTAAATACGGGCGACAACGCCGTTTTCATCCACCTGCCCCGCCGGTTCAAAACTGTAATAGGCGCCGTACTGACGGCCGGCCGAGGCCACCCAGCGGGTCAGCGAAAAGTTTTTGCGGTAATCGCTGCCTTCATTGGTGATGCGCACGTCGGCGCCATAGTCGGCGGCAATCTTGCACTGATCGCCAAAATCGGCTCCATGCTCAACGGGGGCATGGCCGCCCGTGCAGATTTCGATTTTCCCCGGGAAATGGGCGCGGGTTGTTTCCACCCAGAACCGGGTATAGGCATTCATGGAACCGATGTACCAGGCGGCGAAATCGAGCCAGGCTCGGTCACTGGGCGCTGTGTCCCGAAGAAAGGGCTCGATGGCGTCAAAACTTTCAAACGCGCTGTTCCAGGCCTGGTTCAGCGCGGTGATACCCGCATACTTTTCGGAAAGAAAACGTCTGAAATCCGCCCGGGCAAAGGGGTCACCCGCCCAAATACCGGGGTGGGTGTGATAGTCGCCGTGAATGTTCGCCGTCCAGTCGTTTCCGGAAGCGATATAAATCGCCTCGCCGTAATTGCCCGTGATGCCCAGCAGAATGGACTCGATAATGTCTTCGTCGCGATAATGCTCGCAAAAGGCCCGGATAAAACGCGCCACATGTTCCCGCAGGACAGGGTTCCATAAGGATTCCACGTCGCTGGTCTCCCCGTGTTCCAGGCAGACGTAGCCCTGCGATCCGGGCTGTTTGTAATACCAGTCCGGCAGGCTGTAGGCGGACCCGATGATGAGGAAGGGCACCCACTTGACGCCCGCCTGCCGGTAGACCTCCACGTAGGCGTCATAAAGCCGCCAGTCGTAGAGGCCCGGTTCCGGTTCGCAGAGGTTCCAGCGGATGTACGCCTCATGACTGGTGAGTCCCATGGCTTTCAACGCGGGTAACGCGCCCCGCAATTCTTGAAGTTGGCGCTGCAACGCTTCTTCCTTGTCGATATCGAAGCCGCCGATGATAAAATGACGGTCCGCCCCGATATGGGTTTTGGAACGCGGTTTGGGCTCGTTCCGGGCATCCAGTTTTTCCACGTTGTGCGGGCGGTCGGCAAGCAGGGACACGGCATGCACCAGCAGTTCACCGGACCCGATCCTAAAATCGGCGCCCAGGTTCTGGCGGCCGGCAAAGCCGGGCTTTTCCAATAAAAATACGGCCCGCTTCCAGCCGCGCGCGCCGTAACGCCCGCCGCCCCACTGCTGTTCGGTGCCCCGATACCTGTCCTCAACGGCATCACCTCCGGTACTGTCATATTCCAGTCGCAGGGCGGTTCCCGGTTTGTCGTCAAAATAGGTCACATCCGCATAGAGCGGAGCGGCGGGTTCCGGTAGAGTTTCCGGTGATGCCGAGAAATACAGGAAGGTGGACGGCGGTTCCTGCCCGGGCTTGTTCGTCACGCAGGCACGGCCAACCCGGCGCGTTTCTTCAATGACGCCGTCGCCGCCGGACAAGGAACTTATGCCTGCGCTGTCGCCGCCGACGGTAAAGGAGGCGACAGGAAGCGCATCGCCACCGAAAGCGTTGAGGCCTGCCAAAGTGCATACGAGGAAAATACCGCAGTTTCGTGGATGTTTGGATGTCATGGGCCTGTTTTTCTTGTTTGATTATCATTCATTGGCGATACGAAGAATAACGTAAGGTGGTTTATTGTAACAAATATGGTCGTCAGGAGGCGTGCCGTTCTTCTATAATGTTTTCTTCATTGATGGTATATTCGTTATACTTTTCTTGGTGATGTTGTAAGGAAGAGTTTATGTGGTCTGGTTTTGAAGTTTACACCTGCGGGAGCTGAAATCATGAGTGGTGTCGAAGGTTGGATTGAGCAGGCAAAATATGACTTTGACACAGCGAGTGCCATGTTTGATTCAGGCCGATATCTCTACGTTGTATTTTGTTGCCAACAAGCGATAGAAAAGACACTGAAAGCCATTATCGCGAAAAAAAGCGGAGCGTTCCCGCCGAAAATTCATAATCTTCCACGGCTGGCAGAACTTGCCGGCATAGTAATGGAGCCGCAGCATGCGTCTTTTGTTGGTGAACTATCAGGATATTATGTGCAAACGAGGTATCCTGAAGAGATAGAAATGCTTGGCCGCGATATGGATATAACAACCGCTCAGGAAATAGTCCATAAGACGCAGGAGGTAATGCAATGGCTGTTCTCTCTGATCAAATAAAACAGCGCGTTTTAAACGCGGCGCGCATTCTTGATGGAATTACACCTGTCCGGGCCGTTTATGTGTTTGGTTCCCAGATCGAGGGCTGTGCGCATCGCTGGAGCGATATTGACGTTGGTTTCTTTTTAGAGGGGATGGAGACGTGGGATATGCGCCGGTGCGCACAAACAATGTATCAGGTGCAACAAGGTGCCGGAATGGATATAGAGGCACACCTGTTTCCCGCTCGTTTGCTGAAAGAATGTGAGCCCGCCAGTTTTGCGGCGTACATCATGACGCATGGCGTGTCCATCCCTCTGGAAGAAGTGGCTGCCTGACCCCTGTCGTCTCGTTTCAGTGAAACTGTCTGATGGCAGACCCGCTCTACAGATATTTCTTCAGGGGTGCCATATTTGTGTGGTGCGACGGCATAGGAAACACCCGGTTGAATGCGCATGCCTCTGCCTAGCGCTGGCGTTATCAGCGTCACCTGCGGCGAACCAGGGATTTCGCATGGGCTTCATTGAAATTGGCAAAGCGGCCCCCCTCTTCAATCTGTCAAGTAATGCTGATTTCACCGCGTTAAATCAACGCGGCTTGAGTTCATAGGCGATGAGGCTGTCCCCATGGCGAATATAGAGTTTCCCGTTTGCCAGGGTGGGATGTGCCCAGTGCTTTCCTGTCCCTTGGGTAATACTGAAACTGCCTGCGTGCTCAAAACCGTCTGGAGAGGCCTTGACCAGATTGACAATGCCTTTGCGCGGTCCCTCATAAATGTACAGCATGCCGTCGGCGGCGATGAGCGCGCCTTCCCGAACGTCCCGCGTATCCCACACAACCCTGCCCGTGGTCATTTCCAGACAGACCAGTTTCCCGCTGCCCTTGTACCCGGTCCCATACAGATGGCCGTTAATCAGCACCACGCCGCTGTGCAGGCTGTCCAGCGTGGTGTCGGTCCATTTAGAGGCGACGGAGCCGCCGCCGGGGGCGATTTCCAGCGCGCCGCCGCCGATGCCGTCGCCGGCCGTGTAATAGACAAGCCCGTTGAGATATACAGGCGTGACGCCGTGGATGTCATAGTTCGCCTTGTGATAAAACGACCAGCGCAACGCGCCGCTGTCCGGATCCACGCCGACGATATGCTTACCCGTGGCGTTAAGCAGCATCCGGCTGCCGCCGTGGTTGACGATGATGGGGGAACAATAGGAAGTCGTGTCGTCCAGCCCCGTGGTCGTCCACACGGTCTTACCGGTATTCTTGTCCAAAGCGGCCACCAGCGCCTCCGGCCCGCCGGGTGTGCAGAGCACCTGATCGCCATCCACCAGCAGGGATTCGGCGTAGTCCCAGGATATTTTTCGCGCGCCAAAACGTTCCGCCATGTCCACTGACCAGAGAATGTTCCCATCGGAGGTGTTCATACAGTAGATGACGCCCAGCCCGGAAAGAAAATAGAGTTTCCCGTCGTCAAAGGTCGGACTTGAACGTGGTCCCTGCGCCTGATCGTTCAAGGTTTCCGGACCGTAAGGAAAGGTGCTTAAAATGGTCCCCGCCGCTTCGTCAAGTACAAATAGGTTCCCAGCGTCATCACCCAGCATGCCCGTGACATATACCTTGCCGCCAACGATGATTGCGGAAGAAAAACCGCCGCCGATACCCTGCGCGGTCCAGGCGACAGGAGGGCCTTCTTCCGGCCACGTCTTAAGCAATCCGGTTTCCGGAAACAAGCCGTCACGATTCGGCCCACGGAACTGGGGCGAATCCGCCGCAAAGGAGGGGCGGCAGGCTAATGTTGCGAACAGCGCAACCAACCCAAAAGATTTCAAAAGATATGGTTTCATTAGGCAGGCAAATCTCCCCACTATTCTGTTTCGTGTCCCATTTTTACCCCGGCCTCTTCGCCGGGTTCAAAGTAATTGTTTTCCGGAAGGTGGCGGAACCAAATGAAGTACATGCACAGGGCGCAGACGATGCATACGGCCAGCGTTGGATAAAACGCATTCCAGGCACCAATCACCGCCTGCATGGGCAAAATGAACATGCATATCTGCCAGAGCAGGGCGAACGGACTGGCTAGAATATCATTGCGGTGTTCAATCTTGAGCGCAGCCTGGTCCCCGGGAGAAAGGCGTTTCCGGTACGGGCCCCAGATGCCGAAGGGACGGGTGATGCGGTAGAAACGCGCCACCACGGCATCGTCTTCCGGCCGGGTCAGGTAGGTGCCCGCAACGGCGGCGATCATGCCGATAGCGCCGAGGAACAGGAACTGCAGGCGCTCGTCCAGATTGGGATAGTAATACCGCTGGAGTATGGCCGCCACCAGACCCACAAAGGTACCGGCCGCAAAACCGCCGCCGTTGAAGCGCCACCAGAGCAGCCGGAGCAGGCCCGGAATCAACAGCCCGCCGCCCAGGCCCATGACAATCCAGCCCCAGATATCGTTGATGCTTTGAATGGAAAAGGCGAAGACGAACGAAACCACCACAATCAGGCAGACGCCGGTCCAGCTGATATAAATCAATTCCCGTGTGGACGCGCTGCGGTGGATGTATTTCTGGTAAATGTCCCGGGTGATGAAGCCCGTGGTCAGGTTGACGGTCGCATTGAAGGTGGACATGGCGGCGGCCAGCAGGACCACCAGCAGCAACCCGCGCAGTCCCGGCGGTATGTTGAACAACAGCACGGCCGGCAGGATGCGCTCAGGATCGACATGGCCTTCGTAGCCCACCAGCATCAGTTTCTGCATCCAGCCCTGTTCGCCAAGCAGTGTCCGCAGTCCATCGACGAGGGCCGGGGAAAATTGTTCCGGGTGATTCGTGATGTTAGATATCGTGTTTGCCCATTGTGTCTTGTCAATCCCGGCGATGTTCGCCTTGATGAGTTCCGAGGTCTGCGTCATGACGGTCGGATCCGGGAAAAGGTCGTGGATCAGAAAAATGCCCATGACGGCAAAGGCCATCATCATGGGCCAGCGGACGGTCATGAGGGTCGTCCAGAACAGCGAGAGCAGGCCGCATTCCCGGTCGCTGCGTGCGCCGAAATAACGCGAATCCGCGCCCGCAGTCACGCCGAGAAAGATATTCTTCATCAAGTAGAAGAAAGCGAACATCACCAGCGCCTCGTATTGCTCATATCCGGCAGGCATGTCGGTTTTCCACTGGGGCAGGGTCGACATCCAGTCCGCATTGCCCGTAACCTGTACTGCGAGGGCCCCGAAATCCTCCACGCCCGCGATTCGCACCACGGCCATTCCCGTGACGATAATGACACCGATCACGATGATGGCGGATTGGAACAGGTCGGTGAACACAACTCCGTAAAACCCGGAAATCATCGTGTAGATGGTGGTGATGCCGATCATGATCAGGGTGCAGGTGAGCGGGGAGTAGGGAAAGAACATGGTCAGGAACAGGCCGGCGCCCTTGATAAGATAGGCCAGCATGCCCACGGAGCTCACGATGCCCGCCATCGCGGAAACCGCCTGGGCGAACCGCCCGCCCAACCCGTCCCCGAAACGGAATACCATCCACTCCGCGCCGGTCAGGCACTTGGAACGGCGGTGCCATTTGCCGGCCCACAACATCATGAAGGCCAGCACCAGCACGGCGCCTCCCCGGAATTCAATGAACAGTCCCCGGGGCCCCAGCAGGAAAAGAAAGGACGTGATCACCATCGTTCCGGTCATGTCCAGGAAATAGGCCATTCCTGAAACGCCCAGCGCCCACCAGGGAAGCCGGCGTCCCCCGATAAAATAATCGTCCAGGCTTCTGGAGGCCATGCGCTCCAGCGCAAGGCCCAGCACCACCAGCGCCCCGAGATATCCCAGAATCACCGCGTAATCAATGGTATTTAATGACCACATGGACTCATTCCTCCTATAGTGCCGTATTCTAGCGTGTTAATTGCTGACTTCACCATGGGCTGGGTCAGGGGAGTTGAGAATGTCCGTCCGGGACCTAAAAGGTATACTGTGGTACTTTCATCAATTCCCCGTCTTTGAGCGCCGAAGCATGGGCGACGATTCCCGCCACGGTCATGTTGAGCGACCAGGCAATGTCTATCAGCGGCTTGCGTTCCTGGAGAATGGCAGTGATGAATTCCTCGCACAGGTACCCGTGGGAGCCGCCATGGCCGCCGGCGGCGACGGTGGACGGGAGGGGCGGCTTGGCAAGGTTAATGGCGGAAATATCGGCGAGCCCTTCGTAGTTCATGCCCGTCATGGAGCCTTTGGTCCCGCGGACACGGCCGATTTCACCGCACAGCCCCGGCGTGTCCTTGCTCATGGTCATGCGCGACATGCCGCCTTCGCCGGTGCGCAGCAGGGCGACCTCCGTACCAAACGGATTTCCGTAAGCGTTATTAGCCGGCTCAAGGTAGTCCATGGTCCCTTTCATGCCCAGGCAGGACACTTCGGTGAAACTGCCGCCGGAAACACAGACATAATAGGCCGTGGAGTGGGTGGGGTACCAAAGCGGGGGTGACCCCTTGCGCCATTCTTTGTAAGAATCCAGCGGCTTGTCCAGGTAGTGGTAATACTCACCCTCCGAGTATACGAGTTTGCCCAGTGCCCCCGCGTTGAACAGGGTGCGCATGGCATAGCAGTCGTCCCGGAAGGCGCTGGTCTCGAACATCATGTAATTCAGTCCACTGGCCTTGACCGCCTCGAAAAGTCTGTCCGCGTCTTCCATGGAACCGTAAACGGCGGGTACTGCCGATGCGACGTGTTTGCCGTGTTGGAGCACATCAATGCAATGCCTGCAATGGCTGGGCGCATCGGTGGCCACGAATACCGCCTCGATGTCGGGGTCTTTGACTAATTCCTCCAGGGAGGGATAGGTCTTTTCGCAGCGGGTAACCTTGGCGAGTTCCGCGCAGCGGTCCGGGAACAGGTCGCTCACGGCAACAACCTCCACGTTCGGATGGTCCTGGAATCCGAAGGCGGCACTGAACTTGCACAGGCCGTAGCCGACCAGGCCCACCCGCACCTTCCGCTCGGAAATGGGTGACCATAGCTGTTCTTTCGTGGTGTTGCTTGCCGTCTCGTCAAAGCCTTGGATCGGTTTGTCGTCCGCGGCGGCCGCGGCCAGCAGGCCGGCGCCGGCGGCAAGACCGTTAAAGAAAATACGGCGGGAAAATACCTGGGTCATGACGGATTCTCCTTGGAGGTTGTGTTTGAAATCTTGGGTTGAAGTATACCCCAATCGCCTGTCCGATGATAAACGAGAACACCTGTTCAGTCGCTGTGTCAACTGAAAACTCTTTTATACGCAATGTGAAACGAATAGAGAAACGTCCAAACTGCGTCATTGCGAGGCGCGAAGCAATCTGGTTTGCAAAAAGTCCACGATGGAGTTTCCAATGGGTACTTGCCGTTGAAACTTATATCACAAAGCGCGGCCTTTGAGTACGTTCCACATACGCACTTCCCCGAAGGTGCCGTTCTTTTCGGAGTTGACGGGCAAGCGAAGGTAAACGTGGATCATACCGGAAGTTTCACGTTTTTTTTCCGACTTGGACGCAGGTATTCTTTTAAACAAGTATACATCCCCCGGCGCTTCGCGCCACCCCCTTCAAAGGGGGACCTGTTACTTAAATCCGCACTTAAAAAATGGCGAGATCGTAGAATCGGCATCCTGCCGCTTCCATCGTGACTGCG
>JAKJCY010000084.1:12721-18536 GCA_022706235.1 Candidatus Hydrogenedentota bacterium
CTTATTGGCTTTACGCCAACAACTTGGTTTCTTACCTGCGGATTTGGGTGTTATAGAATGACTTAGGCAATGCCAATGGGGTCGCTCTGTAATTAAGGCAACACGTAAAACCATTACCGCCAAACGTAACCGATGCTGCGAAAAGTCCCCCTTCGAAGGGGGTGGCGCGAAGCGCCGGGGGATGTATATTGGGAAAAGCCACCGTGATATCTTCTTTAAACGCTATCGTGTCCGGAACCTTTTTTTTGTGAAAAAAAATATATCGGTTTTGCTGTAATTAAAATATGAATTCAGGAACGCCTTTTCATGTACGTATCGTGCATCTTGAACCTACACAAAGGATGATATACTATTTTCGCTCGTTCTTCTTTTTGTCAGGGTGTATGTAAACTTCCTGTCTGAACTTGAGGAAACGTTATTTTTGCTAAGAACTTGGCAACGGCGTTGTATCAGCATCGGGATATTGTGTTCCACTACAGCGGGGATGATAGTTTTGTTTCTGCCGGCGGTCTGTATTCTTTTTCTCGCCGACCTGGCGCGAGACCGGCGTTTTCCCCGGTTACGCGCCTATCTCCTGATTTTGTTTTATTGCTTTTGGGAACTGTTGGGCGTTACCGCCGCATTCCTGGTGTGGGCGGTGCACAAGTCGCTTCCCGGCAAGGACCAAGGCCGCTTCCTTTATTGGAACTACGCGCTGCAGCAGCTTTGGGTGTACGGTTTCGCCCGGGTGGGGCTGTTCTTGTTTTCCATGACGTTTCGCGTGGAAACCGGGGAATATGCCTTTGGCGATCGGCCGATACTGCTGCTGGTGCGTCATACCAGCCTGGCGGATACCATCCTGGCCACGTACCTGATGCGCATCCAGCGGAATTTCCGGCTGCGCTATGTCATGAAAAGGGAACTTCTCTGGGATCCCTGCCTGGACATTGTGGGCAACCGCCTGCCCAATTATTTTGTGGACCGTAACTCCGCCGATACCCGGCAGGAAGCGGAGTCCATCGCCGTGCTGGCGGATGACCTGCAGGCGGGAGAAGGGGTGATTCTCTGGCCGGAATCCACGCGCTTCTCCGCTGAAAAACGCGCGCGCGCCCTGGAACGCCTGCGGGAAAGAGGCGATGCGGACCTCCTGAAAATCGCCACCGGCCTGCAGTATGTGTTGCCGCCAAGACTTCTGGGTGTTTCGTGCCTTCTGGAGCGTAATCCGGACCTGGATGTGTTCTTCTGCGCCCATACGGGTTTTGAGAATGCGGCATCCTTCAAAGATTTTTTCGGCGGCGCCATGATTGGGCGGGAAATACGCGCCAGATTGTGGGGGTATCCGGCTGGAGAAGTTCCACGGGAACGGGAATCGCAACAGAAATGGTTTTTTGAAACCTGGCGGCAGGTGGATGATTTTGTCAGGTCAACAAAGGAGGTTGCCGCGTGTGGTTCCGAACAAAAGGATCTTTGACCCATGATAGTACAGGTTCTTTTCAGTATTGCCGCGGCATGGCTCCTGATGGCAACGACCATGGCGCTCCTGTTTTTCCTGCGCCATAAAATCGGGAATACCGGCGTGGTAGATGCGGCATGGTCGCTGGGTGTGGGCACCCTGGCGCTTTTATATGCGTTGCTTCTGCCGGGGAATGTGGTGTCACGCGGCCTGTTGGCGCTGTTTGCGGGCGTCTGGAGCCTGCGCCTGGGGCTGCACATTCTCACCGATCGCGTCATCGGCAAGCCGGAGGACGGCCGGTACCTGGATCTCGTCGCGGGGTATGGCGAGAATGCGCCGCGCCGTCTCTTCCGTTTCTTTCAGTACCAGGCTTTCTTTGTGGTGGTATTTTCACTGCCCTTTCTTTGTATTGCAATGTCCCCATCCCGCCCGCAACTCTGGCAAGTTATTGCGGCGGCGGCCGTTTGGTGCCTGGCGGTAGGGGGTGAGGCGCTTGCCGACCGGCAGCTGGCGCGATGGCGGGCGGACCCGGCCCATCGCGGGCATACCTGCCGACAAGGCCTTTGGAGATATTCACGGCATCCCAATTATTTCTTCGAGTGGGTACACTGGTGGACCTACGTCATTCTGGGAGCAGCTGCGCCGTGGGGATGGGTTACGCTGTTGGGACCCGTACTCATGTTCTTTTTCTTGTACCGCGTTACGGGAATTCCCTACACGGAAAAACAGGCGCTGAAATCGCGCGGCGACGACTACCGCCGTTATCAGGAAACCGTAAGTCCCTTCTTCCCCTGGTTTCCGAAAGAATACCCTGATACCAGGAACGCACGCCGGGACTAGAAAAAACGCAGCAACGCCCGGTGCGCCAATGCCATGCACAACGCGGTGGCGGCGCACACAAAGGCACCCCAAAGAATATCCGCTACGGTAACGGCGAGTGTCCAGTTTTTAAGCACGGCATAGTTGGTTAAATCGTAGACGGCATACGTGATGGCCCCGAAAAGGGCGCCCCACAGTATAAACGTCGGCAACGTACCGATGGCCAGCGCCTTTGGGAAGGCAAACACCTGAACGCCGGTTACGATTACAGCCCAGGTGAGCAGGGCGGCCGGGATGTTCACGGACATATTGCCGTCAACGATGTGCATCAAGTGACCGATTTGGTTCCGATAGAATCCCGATGCAATAACACCAAGCCAGAGCAAATCCAGCGCAATCAGCCCCATATAGCCCGCGATCCAGGGAACGATTACTTTTAGCATGGTTTTGTACCTCCTGGTTTGTTAACAGCCCGATGACCCTGACTATTCCGCGCGCCTGACTTCAGGCGTTCTATACACCAATGACGCTCTTTATAAGCGGTCGCCCGTCATCAGGAAGACGCTGAACGTGCGGGTTACCCCGTCCGCGCCTTCCCGCACAATTTCGGTTGCCGTGGAATCGCTGATATTCGCAAAGCCCGCTTCTTCAAGCAAGCCCTTGAGCAGTGTCCGGTCGAAACCGTGGTGGAAAGTTCCCGCATGGTTGTCATGGAATTTTCCGCCATCGGGATCCAGATCGGCGATGCACAGTGTACCTCCAGAGACCAGATGAACATAAAACCGTTTCAACAGTGGCAAGACATGTTCCACATGGTGCAGCGTCATGGTACAAATAATCCGGTCATATTCTCCGGGCAGCACCGGCGCGGTCCCCTCGATCAAGGCAACGCCAACATTGTCCAGTCCCAGGGCGGCCGCTTTCGACTCGAGCACCTCCAGCATGCCCGGCGCCGCATCCACGCCCATGACGGAATGCACCTGCGGGGCACACTGCAGCGTCAACAGGCCCGTGGCACATCCGTAGTCCAGCAGACGCAGGCCGGATTGTAACGGCGCCTTGTCACAAATGGCGGCAAACAATTCTTTCGCAAGGTTCACCCGTGACGGCTTTTCATCCCAGGTGGCGGCAGCCTCGCTGAAATCACGTCCTCTGCTACTCATACAGACTCTTTCTCAATTGGTTGTGAAGGCACTTGTTTCCTATTCGATATCGTGTCGGTCCATGAGACTAAACGGCTACCCTGTGAGACCGAAAGCCAACGGTTGCATTTGCGAGCAACCAACGACTACCGTCATTGCGAGGCACGAAGCAATCGCATCGCTAAACGGACTTGGTGTAAACCAGATTGCTTCGTACCTCCTAAGAAACGCAACTCGTTACTCGAACACTTTCAGTAAGATAGGAAATCAATTGTTTGCCCTTAAACGATTGGGATTAAGCCCGATTTCGATACCGATAGCGATAGCGAATTTTCTGGTCGGAATCGGAATTCGGAATCGGGATCGAACACGCAGGTTCGCGTTTCTGTTCAAAATAAACCCCGACGAGTCGGGGTGGTTCGCTCGCAATGACGACGTATAATAGTCGGCTAATCAACTCGTTCCCAAATTCCATTCTTGTCATTACCCACATCTATTGGCAATGAATAGTAGCGGTGAAAAGCGAATGTTTTAATTCAATATCCCAACGGGATTTAGGAACAAAGCCCAGGGTTGCGGTACTCCGCTACCCTGGGTTGGAAAGTGCCCCCAATTCCCGTTTACCCCAACGGGGTTGCGTCACAGTGGTGCAAATGCCGTATGGGAAAACCGACGTAACTCCGTTGGAGTAGAAAAGAGCGAAGGAGAGACATCGCTTACCCAGGGTAGCGGAGTACCGCAACCATTGGGCTATGATATGGAATCTCGTTGGGATTCTGAATACATACGTCGGCATCTCAATACCATATCCTGAACAGAAAGATGTGGGTAATGACAAGAATGGAATTGGGAACGAGTTGACAATACTCCTGCTTACTCTTCAATATTCTAGTTGTCCGCTTTGTTGAAGGTCCCATTTTGCAAGAAACGAAGAGTGGCCTCGATAACTTTGTTGTTCCGCATCATGAAGGTATGGGTTGTGTGAACGACAAGATGTTCCTTCATACCGTCCACCTTGGTATTTTCCACAGACACCTTGCCGTCATCTTTCCCGTCAATCATCGCCAGGCTGTTAATCCAGTTGATGGACCGATCTCCGGCAATGATACCGCATTCAAAATTAACCGGCCCCAGTGTATTCGGCGTGGAATCGGCGTCCGTGCCCATTTCGCCGCCGGCGGGACCGTTCATTTTTTGAAAGAGGGTCCAAGACTTCAGGCGGTCCACCACCTCGCTGCCCCGATTGGGCGGGCCAAGCATAACCACGCGGCCGAGCCGGCCGTACTCATGGCGCGCATAATAGCTGCGCACCAGGATGCCGCCCATGGAGTGGGTCACGAAATGAATCTTTGGGCAGTCTTTCAGATTTGAACGCTCCAGCGCCTGCCCAAGGGCCTCGTCGGCCAACGTTTCAATGGAAGCCGTACGCGACGGGTAGGCCACATTCTCAACGATGAACCCGGCCTGACTCAACTTCTCTTCCATTTTATTCATGCTCGCGTCCGTACGACACAACCCGTGCAAGAGAATGACCCCTTCTTTCGGCTGGGAAACCTGGGCAACCGAAAGGGTCAATAAAAACAGGAAGGGTATGGACATAAATATTCGGCCTCTTGGGATTTCGACTGTCAGTTATTACGTTGTGAAGCCTCCGGCATCAACGCAATTTTTATCAGTCCTCCAGTTCCCGAATCCAGATGTTCCTGAACAGAACAGGATTGCCATGGTCCTGTAATTGGATGGGGCCTTTGTCGCCGTGGGGGACGTAGTTGGTGATGGAGTGGGATCCGCGCCAGCCGGTACCGCCGGTAAGTTCGTAGTGGTCGTGAATGAGCACGCCGTTATGAAGCACGGTGAAGGTAGCGCGTTTAACGACTTTGTCCCCTTCGAAGACGGGCCGATGAAAGATAATGTCGTAGGTCTGCCATTCGCCGGGTTTGCGCGAGGCGTTGACCAGCGGTTTTTTGCGTCCATAGAGCGCGCCCGCCTGGCCGTCGGGATAGGTCGTGTTTTCATAGGAATCCAGGATCTGAACTTCATACTGTCCCATGAGAAACACGCCGCTGTTGCCCCGTCCCTGTCCTTCGCCTTCGGGCGTTTTGGGCGTGGCAAATTCGAGGTGTAATTGACAGGAGCCGAATTCCTGTTTCGTCTGAATCATGCCGGAGTCCTTTACCGGCGACAGGGCATGGTCCGTGACCAGCCATTTGGTCGCTTCACCGGCCGTGGTGGACGTCCAGTTCGACAGGTCTTTCCCGTCGAAGAGTGCGATAGCGTCCGAGGGCGCCTGGCCGGGCATTTCCTGGGTGCTTTCCGTACCGGGCTGCACTACAGGCGGCTGGGGCTGTTTCGCGGGATCCGTTTCGTGGACCATGATGCCGTCTATCGTCATGTAGTCCACCACTTCTTCCTCGCCCTTGTC
>JAKJCY010000085.1 GCA_022706235.1 Candidatus Hydrogenedentota bacterium
AGCAGGCGGTCATAGAGGAATTTTTTGACTCCTTTCTTTTTCAGGGAGCCCGGAGTGAAGTAAGCCGAGACGAAGAAAAACAGACTCATGAAGAAAGACTGGTTGATAATCACAAACAGTGAAAGCACGGCGAAGGTGGCATAAGACGGCGGCGTGGGGAGCACGTAATACCAGCCTCCCGGCGCGCCGAACCCGATGGCCAGATGATGACAAATGACCAGCATGATGAGGAAAACGCGGAGGTTGTCAATATAAAAAACACGGCTGGGGATAGGGGTATCCTGTCTTTCACTCATGAATATGCGCTCCCGTTATTGATGTTGAATGGTGAATCGTATATCTTCAGCGCGATTGTCAAAGTCGAGCCAGAGCGTCTTGCTTTCCTCGTCCCATTGTTGTCCGACATAGATGCCGGGAGCGGTACTCAGGGATTTCGGGGGATTTGGTAAAAGAATACGCATGCGGGCGCGTGTCGCGGCCGGTCCCCTGGCAACAAAAGAGAGGACGCCCGATTCGTCCTTCTCTTCGCGCACCCTGCAGGCTGCGGCGGTTACCTTGGCATTGTCCAGGTGTGTTTCGCTCCACGCCAAATCATACAGCAGGGTGCGTTCATTGGGCTGCAATGTTTTTTCCCTGACCACGGGCAGCATGGGGTCCAGCATGTCCACAAAGCGCCCCGCGAGATGCAGGGGCTCTTCTGAAACGGATTCCTCCATGACGGAAGCCATCACATAGGGGCCGCGCCGGAGTTTCAGAAAATTCTGCGTCTTCAGCGTTTCCCCTTTTTTTTCAAGCAACGCACCTGCGATCCGGATTAGCGTATCCGCGCCGTCCGCTTCTTTGGCCAGGAAGCTCGGGGCGTTTTCAAGTGCGTGGATCCACCCCGCTCCGAGTTGTACCGGAGTGTGGGCGGCGGCGACATCCAGGTTCAGGCGCGCGAACAAATCGTCCCGGGGCGTTGTTTTATTCGCTCCCTGGTCGTTCCACCATTCACGCACATGGTTGTACGGATCTTTGCCGTCATCCACATACAACAGCGCCCCGCCGGAATGAATCCACTTCTTGAGGATGTCGTGGTATTCCGGTTTGAGAGGTTTTTGGCCCTCATAGGTCAACAGCAATATCTTGATGTTATCCAATACGCCGGGTTGCGCCAGGTTTTCCATCTGTACGAGTTCCACGGGGATGCCGTGTTTTACCAGCGGCATCGCCAGGCCGAACAGGTTGCCGAGATGGACGTCGCTGGGGGTGGGCGCCGCCCGCTGGAACATCAGCGTGTCAGAAACCACGACGCCGATGCCGCGGGTGCCGGTATCGTATTCGACATCCTTCTGGTCCATATCATTGAGGGCGTTTATGATGGTCAGGATTTCCGTGGCGTAATCCGCCGGGATACCCTCGCGTTCCCCGGATTTGGTGTCCAGGTCTATCTTGGGATAGGTGCCCTGAAAAATGCGGGAGGGCCACGGCATGACTTCAAAACGGTGCACCTCCGGCCACATGAGGGAGGAAATCACGGTGCATTCATAATTCAATTTATAGTCGTTCCAACTGCGATTGGGATTATCTTCGATGGGGTCGGCGAGAAACCACACCTTCCGTCCGGTGGGCCGGACCATGCCCAGCATCTGGCTGTATTCCAGAAAGCCGGCCTCGAAGGTGCGTTCTTTCCGCACGCCCCGGTAGGTGGTAGCGGAACGGGCGGTGCCGGTCCAGACCTGCGCGATATACCCGTCCATTTCCGTTAAGTCCATGAGATGCGCCATGGGGCTGACAATGCGCCACTGGGCATAATTGTTCAGGCTGTGGGTGGGCACGATACATTCCACCGTTTTGCCCTGTTCGGTGGCCTTTGACTTGATATGGCGGAATACTTCGCGCAATGCCTTGAAATACAGTTCATACTTGAGTTTGCTCGCCCGATATTGGGCGTCCACGCTGGAATCCGGTTCCTGCCAGGGTTCCCCGTAAAACAGTTGCCACTCCCGCCTGAAGGCTTCGCTCCACCCGGTTTCAGCCCAGTACTCCGGTTCTTCCATGAAAATGGCCTGGGCGCCCAGGTCCACTGCGGGTTCCACGACCTTCTTGATGTAGTCGATATAGGCATCGCTGGGGACGTTGTAGCCGACGGTCGTACTGTTGCCGTGCATATAGAGTTTGCCGGTTTTGGTGGTCTGTACCTCGTCTTTCTTGAAGCCGTCCGGCGTCTGGTAATAATCGTCATAGCCCCCCCAGGCGATGCCGGTCATCATGCCGATGGAATAGCCTTTTTCCCGCCATTGGGTAACACGTTCCGCAAAAGAGGCATTGACCCCGTAGACAATGGCCATATCGGAGCCGATATCCAGTTGCGGGGTATAGTGTCCCGCCTCCTGAAAACAGGTGTAATCCGGGCCGGCCTTTGCAGTGGAGGCGAAGCAACATAACAACAGTAACGTAACGGATAGCGCGTTTTTCGTATACATGAGTAAACTCCCTGGTTTATTTGCTCATAACGTCTTCATCGTCCAATTGCCTATTTTGAGTGTACACATCATACTTGCGCTTTCGCTTTCTTGTACGCATATTCCGTAAGAATAGTTCGTCCGCTCGAAGGTTAATGGGCCATGAATGTCCAAGCGTACGTATGACTTGCGCACTCAAAAGTGGATACAAAAGAATGTACTACTTCACATGGGCAATACAAACTGGTATACTATGCGCAATCAGCAGTGATGGACGCCTGCTTATCATTGGAACAAAAACAAGGTGCGACACGCAAGGAGATGCTTCTATGTCAATCACATCGTCACGCAGAGAATTTCTAAAGCATAGCGCTTTGGCGGGGGCGGTTACCCTCGGCGGCGCCGCGTGGGCGGAAACTGCCGTGGAAGCGGCGGGTCCGTTGGATATGGCCATTGCACGATGGAAGGGTGGTGACAGTCCGGTATCGGATATTGCAGTCAAACTGACCGAGCAGGCCCTGGAAGCGCTGGGGGGCATGAAACGGTTTGTCAGCAAAGGGGATGTCGTCTGGATAAAGCCCAACATCGGTTGGGACCGCACGCCGGAACAGGCGGGCAATACCAACCCGGATGTCGTCAAGACACTGGTGCGCATGTGCCTGGACGCAGGCGCCAAGACGATTAAAGTTGGGGACAATCCGTGCAATCCTGCGGAAAAAACCTATGTGACCAGCAAGATTGGCGAGTACGCGCGTGATGCCGGTGCCGAGATTGTGTTTCTCGATGCCAATCGTTACCGTGACATGGATATCGGCGGGGAACGCCTGAAAATGCACCCTGTGTATCCCGAGATTGTCGAGTGCGACCTGGTGATCAGCGTTCCCATCACCAAACATCACAGCGCCACCAAGATGACCAATTGCATGAAAAACTTCATGGGCGTGGTCGAAAAAAGGCAAATCTTCCATCAGGATCTGCCGACCTGTATCGCCGACATCACCGCCTTTATGAAGCCCCGCATCGCCGTTATGGATGCGGTCAGGATTCTGACGGCGAACGGGCCGACCGGCGGCGATCTCAAAGATGTGCGCCAGCCTAATATCATCGCAGCGGGTACGGACCTCGTGGCGCTGGATGCCTTCGGGGCGGAATTACTCGGCCAGGATCCCAAGACCATGGAAACCGTAATGGCCGGGGAGAAGCGCGGCCTGGGCGTGTCCGATTATCATTCGCTGAAACTTAAAGAACTGGACGTGGCGTGAGCGGTCGTCGTTCTTATTCCCCGATGCAATGGGCGCGCCGTATTTGCCAGGGGGTGTTTCTCTGCCTCTTCCTGTACCTGGTGATGCTGGCGCGTTGGAACAGTGATGAACCTTCGCCGCTGCTGGCCCTGTTCTTTGACTTCGATCCGCTGGTTGCGGTCGCCACCTGGTTATCTACCCATACGCTTGCGGCGGGGTCGCTGCTGTCCCTGATTACCATCGGGGTTACGCTGCTTCTGGGGCGTGTGTTTTGCGGCTGGGTATGCCCCCTGGGCACGGTGCATCACCTCATGACCTGGCTGGGGCACCGGGGCAGGCGCCCGCGCGCCCGGGAAGCACGGTCCCCCTGGCAGAGGCTTAAATACCTCCTCGTGGCGGGCTTGCTGGTCATGGCCCTGTTCGGCGCGCACTGGGTGGGCGTAGTTGATCCTTTGTCCCTGTTCTATCGCAGCATGACCGCCTTCGGCGTGCCCGCCGCGCACTACATGGTGGAAGACAGCGCCACCTCCGTTTATCGGGCGGACCCCAAAGTCGGGGATTGGCACGTGACCAGCGTTACGGAACCCGTGTATGAGTTTTTCCGGGACCGTGTTTTCGTGACCAAGCGTCAGGGTTTTCAGGGGAGCTCCCTTATTGCGGCACTTTTTGTCCTGATTCTTGCGCTGAATCTGGTGCGGCCCCGATTTTGGTGCCGATATGTCTGTCCGCTGGGTGGGGGATTGGGCCTGCTCTCGCAGCGGCCCGCCCTGCGTCTTGAAAACAATGCAGACCTGTGCAACAACTGCGGCTTGTGCGCGCGTAACTGCCCCGCTGCCGCGCAGCCGGATCAGCCCGGGCAGTGGCTCAAGACAGAGTGTTTCGCCTGCTGGAACTGTGTGGCGTCCTGTAAACAGGGCGCCCTGCGTTTTACCTTGGCTTCACCGGTTAAAAAGCCCGCCGCTGGCAAGATGGACTTTTCACGGCGTGCCGCCATGGGCGCGGTTGCGGGCGGTGTGGCGGCGTTGACCGGTTTCCGGCAGACACCTCTGGCACAGGGCAAGGTCTTTGAGCCTTCGCTCATCCGGCCGCCCGGCGCGCTGCCGGAACGGGAATTTTTGCAGCGTTGCATCCAGTGCGGCATGTGTATGCGCGCCTGTCCCACAAACGCGTTGCAGCCTTGCGCCCTGGAAGCCGGCGTGGAAGGGGTGTGGACGCCGCGCATTGTTCCTAAAATCGGATACTGCATGTACGAGTGCAACCTCTGCGGGCAGGTCTGTCCGACCGGCGCCATTGCGCCACTGAGCCTCGAGGAGAAGAAGACCGTAAAGATGGGGTTGGCCGTCTTCGACAAGAACCGGTGCCTGCCGCACTCTTATGGACGCAACTGCATCATTTGTGAAGAACACTGTCCCCTGCCCAAGAAGGCCATCTTTTTCGTTGAGCAGGAGGTGACCCTGCCGAGCGGTGAAAAGACCGTTGTTAAGCAACCCCAGGTGGATCCTGATCTGTGCACGGGTTGCGGTATTTGTGAATGGAGCTGCGTCTTCAAAGACAAGGCGGCAATAAATGTTGTCAGTGCCAATGAGTCGCGCAATCCGGATAATGTCGCGATCTTGGGAAACATGTATTTTTAAGGCTGTTTATTGACTTGATTGACCGTATTGACAGGATTGACCAGCAGGCCTGTCGACACCTTTTGTTGTCAATACGGTCAGTAAGGTCAATACCGTCCATCGATGCCGCAAATCCGAATCAGTCATGCTTTTTCTCCGGCCCATCAATGATGCGCACGCCTTTCAGTCCAAGCACAAAGGAATTCCCGAACGCCAGAGAAGGCGTTTTCGCGCCCGGTTCCACCGCACCGGCCAGCACCTGTTGCGCTGCGGTTATCGCGGAGTCAAAGGTGAGGGAATAGCCATTCGGCGTGACCATGGTCATAGACAGACAGTCACCGGCATCGTTTGTCACCTCGCCGAAGAGTTCTGATGTATCCCGGTTGCGTTCGTCTTCGTTCGGGCCTGTAACACGCCGTTCTATCCGGCGCTTCAGGAAATTTTGCACCCATGTCCAGTGCAACAGCGGCGTGAAACGGCGCGTGGAGCGCATCTGTTTTAATTGTGCCTCAGAAGCGGAGGTATATACCTCGATATCGGGAATGCCGGTTGAGTAGAAGGCCGTGGATACATCTCCCCAGGGAATCACCACGGACAAGGAGGGGCCTCCAGGGTAAGGAATCGTGTCCGTGATGGATCCTGCAAGCGTTTGTTCGAGACGGCCGTCCCGGCGGACCGTACACCCTTTCGCAAATCCCTCAAGCATGGTTTTGGCCGTACCGGGACTCAGTTTGCCGTGCTTGGATTTGAACGCAAGACGCAGGCGTGTCGCATCCGGAAGGGCTTCTTTGAGCATGGCCGCCATGCAGTCCGTGGGCACCACGTCAAAACCGACGCCCGGCAAAGCCACGATACCGGCTTGTTTCCAGTGGTTATCGCGTTGATGGACATATTCAAACACCCCTATTTCGCCGGTAACGTCCAGGTAATGCACGCCCGTTGCCGTGCAGGCATCCAGCAATGGCCGCGCCGTGGCGGAGAAGGGGCCCGCACAGTTGAGGACTGCCCCGATTCCTTGAAGTCCCTCAATGGAGGCATTTGTGTCTGTCAGGTCGAAGACACGAAAAGATACATTAAGCTCGGAGGCAACGCGTGAGACGCGGTCTTGACCGCGTCCGGCCACTATCGGTTGCAGGCCGCGCTTTAGTGCCTCTTCCGCGCAGTGACGGCCCGTATAGCCGTTTACACCATAGATCATAAAGGCCGGGTTATTTGTCATGGTTGATTCTCCATACTGTGTATCCTTTGTCTTCGTTTGAAGTGGCACAACGTTGTCCTACATGGTTCTATACCGTAGGATAAGGTCGAATAACGGAACGGTAACGCGGTTGCTTTATTTGGTATGTTCCGAATTTATTTTAAGGTCCTTGGAGGTCGCCAGGGCAATCACGCGTCCTTCCTTTCCGACGGCGCAATAAAAATGATAGACAACATTTTCATGTAGGATAACCCAGGGCTTGTGCGCATAAGTTTCGTCCCAGGGTTCCGATGGTTCGATGAGGTGCGGGCCCTTCCAGTCGGTCCAATGTTCCAAATCATAGGAGCAGGCGAACGTATCAAAGGCCTTGGGTTTCCAGAACGCGCCAAAATAGAACATAACCCATACGTCTCCGATACGGGTGATTTGCGGGTCCCCGGAGATGCCGGAGCCGTGATCAATCACCGGGCCATCACCGTAACGTTTCCAGGCCACCATATCCGCGGATAGCGCCATGCCGATGCGTTCCGTGCTTTTTGCGTCTTTGCCGTTATAGTACATGACAAAAGGCTGGCCGAGACGCTTATCCGGGTCATGGATGATGTTGCTCTTATACAGGGTCACTTTTTCAAAGTCACGCGCCTCCGGACCGCCGGGCGTCAACACCGGGTCCGGTAACCGCTCCCAGGGTGCGGCCGTGGAAGGGTCCCGCGTCCACGCTATGCCTATGGAAAGGGGGTCAGTCTCGTAGCCTTCCAACGCGCCGCCGACATACGACATCCAGTACTTGCCGTCGTGCTGCCGCAAAGCATACCTGCCACCCCAAGCGGTGTCCTGGAGAGCGGCAAACCCGGCGGCCTGGTTCTGGTCCCAAGTGCCGCTGCGAAAGGACAACACACCGCCTTGCGTTTCCCAGTGCAGCAAGTCCTCGCTGGAGGCCAGCTGGGTCTCGTAACCCCGTTTATGGTCAAATACAATGTAAAACATATACCAGCGCCCGTCATGGCGGAATACGCTGGGGCAATCCACACTGTGTCCCTCCGGGTGCTTGATAACGATGCCGTATTTGTAAGGGGTCTTGACCTGTTCATAGACGCCCTGCATGACCTGTGGGGGAACCTTCTCGGATATGCTTAGAGTCCCGGCGGGATCCGAATGGGCGATATTAGAACCCGTCATAAAAAGAAACAAGACAAGCAGCAACACTCGCGTTGGAATGGTCCTGAGACCGGGAAGCCTATTCTGAATCATAAATCGTATCTCCGTCGGAATGATACTACAGTGGCTGCCGGCGGGGAAAGCCGGTTGTTTTGAAATAATGAAAGCCTGCGTTAGCCGCGGGCGTTGTTATGGCGGTTTCAAGTCGTTCCCTTTGATGTTGCACGATTCAGGGGCGCCACATATTTCGTGATACACTTTGCCCTGACGGGTGATGTTGTTCTTCAGTGATGTTTCCTGGATACCGCTGTTTGGGCGTAATGAAAAAAAACTGTCGGGGTCAGGATGGATGATAAGGACATCATGATGCGAAATATTGTTTGGTTGCGCCATGAATTAAGGCTGACGGATAACCCAGCGTTGTACTATGCCGCCCAGGGGGAACATGAAGTACTGCCTGTTTTCATCTGGCCGGGCAAGACGAGTTCACCCGGTGGGGCGTCCAGGTGGTGGCTTCATAGGTCACTTCTGTCTTTTTCCGCAAAGCTGCAGGAGATGGGGGCGCGCCTGCTTGTCATGACAGGAGACGCCTCAAAGATGCTGCCTGACCTGGCCGTGCAATACGAGGCCGAAACTGTTTTCTGGAGTCGAGCCTATGACCCCGAAGGATGCGTTTTGGATGAAGCGGTGGAACGGGCGCTTCGCGGGCAGGGCACGACTTGCCGTATTTTCGCGGGTGCAAACCACCTCTTGAATCCCGCGGACGTATGGAACAAATCCGGCGAGCCCTTCAAGGTCTTTACCCCCTTCTATAAACGTGCCGCGTCCGTGTCCGTCGACCGGCCCGTACCCGCACCCGGAAAAATTACTACCCCCGCCGGACGGATGGACGGGGTTACCATTGAAAGCCTGCAGTTGGAACCGGAGATCGATTGGGCGGGCGGGTTACGGGATGCGTGGGAACCGGGGGAATCGGCGGCAAAGGCGCGCCTGGATGTGTTTATCGGCGATGGCCTGAAGGCTTACGAGGGGGAACGGGACTTCCCCGGCCAGGACGGCACTTCAAAACTCTCGCCCCATCTGCATTTCGGTGAAATAAGTCCGAGAACCATCTATCACGCCGTTCGCGAACAGAGTGAATCTTCCCGGGATAAGGCCCTGTTTCGTGAAAGCGAGGTCTATATCCGGCAATTGTACTGGCGTGAATTTGCCCACCACCTGTTGCATCATTTTCCCCATATGACGGAAAAACCCATGTATCCGGAGTATGAAAAATTTCCCTGGCGGAAGGATGGGGCGCAGCTGCGTGCCTGGCAGGGCGGTCGGACCGGCTATCCCATTGTGGACGCCGGCATGCGGGAACTGTGGACCACCGGTTGGATGCATAATCGGGTGCGCATGATTGTCGGCTCTTTCCTGGTCAAGGATTTGTTGTTGTCCTGGCGTCATGGCGCTGAGTGGTTTGCGGATACCCTGGTGGACGCGGATGCCGCCAACAACACGCTGGGCTGGCAGTGGGTCGGAGGATGCGGACCGGATGCGGCGCCCTATTTCCGTGTCTTCAATCCCGTGCTGCAGAGCAAACGTTTTGATCCCGACGGGATATACATTAAACGATGGGTACCGGAACTGGCCTCGTTGCAGGGGAACGCCCTGCATGCGCCCTGGACCGCGTCGTCCGCCGAATTGGAGGTGGCCGGCATCACGCTGGGAAAGGAATATCCTCAGCCTGTGGTGGAGCATGCCGGCGCCCGGGAACGGGCGTTGATGGCGTATGCCACTATGAAAAGCGCCCGGAGCCGAAAGTAAATTGGTGAAATCAAGGCGGGGTGCGTACAATACGTCTACAATCAGGAACCGGAAAAACGATAATGCGCGTTGGAATTGAACTGACACCGCTGACCTATGCCCTGACCGGGATCGGTTATTATGTCCGTCATGTTGTAAGGGAACTGGCGGTGTTGATGGCTCCGGGCGACCTGCAGGGTTTCATCGCCGGAATCCGGAAACTGGGGGACGGTAACACCATGATTCCATACCGCCGTTTACCCATGCCGCCGCGTTTGTTGAATCTTACATGGGCATGGGGGGGATGGCCCTCCGTGGATGCCCGTCTTGGCGGGGTGGATGTCTACCATGCCGTGAATTACAGGCTGCCGCCACTGAAGCGCGCCCGCGGTGTACTATCCATACACGACCTGGGGTTCTTGCGTGAACCGGGCTGGAGCAATCCGGGGACCAACAGGTTGTTCGGGAAGCACATTCAGCGGGATGCCTTGCGGGCCGATGCTGTCATCACCTGTTCCCGGGCAACACAGCGGGATATTATCTCGCTGCTGGGGGTGGAGCCGGAGCGGGTTTATGTCATTTATGACGCGGCGGATACCTCTTTCGCGCCGGTTAACCGGGATGACGCGGAGCGGCGCGTTCGTGAAGCCCTGGGAATAGAGGCACCCTATCTTCTTTTTGTGAGTACCATTGAGGCGCGAAAGAATGTGACCGGACTGTTGGACGCGTTCGCCCGCGCTGACCTGCCTCACAAACTGGTTATTGCCGGGGCGCCGGGAGGAGGTACAGGCGCTGCCGCGGCGAGCGTTGAACGGCTGGGGCTTGGTTCCCGGGTTATTTTTACCGGGTATATACAGGACAGGACCCTTTTTCCCCCATTGTACAGCGCGGCGGATGTTTTTGTTTTCCCCAGTTGGCATGAAGGATTCGGTCTTGCCGTGCTGGAGGCCATGGCATGCGGTTGTCCCGTGATTGCGTCCAACACCTCTTCGCTTCCGGAAGTGGGAGGGGATGCGCCGTTCTATGTGGATCCCCGTGATATCGATGGCCTTGCCCGGGCAATGGAACAGGTCGTTGCTGGAGAATGGTTGCGAGCGGTCATGCGTGAAAAGGGACTTGTCCGGGCACGCCATTTTTCCTGGCGAAAGTGCGCGGAGGAAACACTGGCCTGTTACAAAGGGCTCCTGTAATGCGAGTTCTTTTCCAAAGCTTGCAAGCCAGTAATCGCAGCGGTACGGGTTCCTATACGGTTGAATTACTTAAATCTTTGGCTGTGTTGGAAGACGGTCCGGAATTGGTATGCCTCTGGCCGAAGGAGGTGTACGTTCCTGCTGGATGTGAAACGGTGAAATGGCTCCAGTACCCTTCCAGCCTGGCAGCCCGCTTGTATCTGGAACAATGGGCTACTTCCCGTCTCGCCCGTAAATACGGTAGTGACCTGGTACATTTCCCGGCCAGCGTTGGCACTCTTCTACACAAGGTACCCGCAGTGGTTACCGTGCACGACCTGTGTTATAAAATTCACCCGGAATGGTTTCCCCGGACACGCGTCCTGTATTACAATGCTTTTGTCGGCGCCGGTATCCGGAACGCTGCTCGTATCATTGCCGATTCGCAAGCCACAGCGGATGATATCCTACGGTTTTATGATATCCCCGCGTCACGGGTAGATATTATTCCACTGGGTGTGGAATCCCGTTTCCATCCGGCGAACGAAACAGACTTGCGCCGGGTTCAGGAGCGGTACCACCTTCCGGAGTCTTACTTTTTGTTTGCGGGCACCCTGGAACCGCGTAAGAATCTTCCAAGGGTGCTGGAAGCGTGGTCATCACTTGGGGATGTCTCCCCGGAACTGGTGATTGCCGGACGAACCGGCTGGAAGACGGACCTAACCCGGTTCATCAAGGACAAAGGATATGCGCAGCACAGGATACACTGTCTGGGCTACGTGCCCCCGGAGTTCCTGCCCGCCTTGTACAGCGGGGCCAGAGCCTTTGTATGGCCAAGCCTCATGGAAGGGTTCGGGCTACCCCCGCTTGAAGCCATGGCTTGTGGTGCGCCGGTGATTACCGCAAACACCTCCAGCCTGCCTGAAGTGGTTGGAGAGGCGGCGCTGACCGTAGCGCCCACCGATGTGCCTGCCCTGGCCGGGGCCATGGCGTGTTTGGCCGGGGATGCTCGAATGTGCAAAGCTTTGCGTGAGGCCGGGCTGCAGCGGGCTGCCTTGTTCACCTGGAATCGGACCGCGGAAATGACAGTGGACGTATATAAACGGGTTCGGCCGAAGACGGTATAAATGCGTTGGCACGGTGCTCCGGCCGTTATGCCCATGGTAAAGAAATACACATGATTATTGGAATCGATATTACTCCTGTGACGCATACCCCGACCGGGATAGGCATGTATACCCGGCATTTGATTCATGAATTGGCGGCCATGGCCTGCCCGGACATATTTATGGGGTTTGCCGCCGGGATTCGCCCTCTGGACCGGGCGCATATTCCTTTTCCCCACCGGCGGATACCGTTACCCTCACGTCTACTATTTGAGATTTGGGAGAGAACCGGAAGACCTTTTGCCGACCGTATATTGGGCGGGTTGGAGGTGTTTCATGCCGTGAATTATACCCTTCCTCCTCTCAAGAAGGCGCGGGGAATCATCACCATACATGATTTAGGGTTCCTGCGTGACCCGGACTGGTTCAGCCCCAAGATTTTGAAACCATTCAGGAGAAGTATCCTCCGACATGCGCAACGGGCCGAAACCATCATCGCCGTATCCGAGGCGACGGCAGCGGACGTAAGTGAACAGTTGGGCATCGACCGGGAACGCATCCGTGTAATTTATGAAGCCGCTGACAAGTCCTTTCATCCAATACCCCGCGACCTCGCCGCTCAGCGAGTGAAGGACGCTTTACATATTGAAGGTCCCTATGCGCTTTTTGTGGGCACGGTTGAGGCGCGTAAAAATGTGACTGGCCTTCTGGCCGCTTTTTCCAAGGCCAAGATGCCCCATACGCTCGTTATCGCCGGCGGTTATGGATGGCGTAGTGGCGAGATACTGGCGTTCGGCGCACGCCTGGGCCTGGCGGAACGGCTTCGCTTTACAGGCTATATACCGGACCGGACGCTTTTCCCCTTCCTGTACAGTGCCGCGGACCTCTTCGTTTTTCCGAGTTGGCATGAAGGTTTTGGCCTGCCGGTATTAGAGGCCATGGCGTGTGGGTGTCCGGTGATCACCTCCGGCACGTCCTCTCTGCCCGAGGTGGGCGGAGAGGCCGCCCTGTATGTTGAACCCGCCGATGTGGACGGGCTTACCCGAAAGATGGAGGCTGTGGCAGGGGATGCGGATTTGCGCGCCGTGATGGCGGGAAAGGGGCTGGAACGTTCCCGATTGTTTTCATGGCGACAGTGTGCCGAAGAAACTCTCGCCTGTTACCACCGCGAAACTTGAAAGGGGGGCAATTGCCGACAAGGAAAAGCAAAATTCGAAGAGGTGCGTCTGGGATGGCGGAAGTGAAAGCGCCATCAACAGTTTAAACATACTTGAAGGGACTGACCAGATTTGAAACCGGGTATTCTTTATAGCAGGCGCCATAGAAGAAAAGGTCGATTAAGTCTTCAGCCACTTCCGCAGAGAGGTGTGTGTCCGGAAGATAGGATTTCGAGGTTACAAAGGTGTCCATCATACCGATGAGCGTCAGGGCAAGGCTTTGTGCATCGCCGCCGGCCAGTTCCGCGCGGTCCAACCCCTCCTGCATGATTTCTTCCAGTAAGCGGAAGCGCCGCAGGCGGTAGATCGATTTGTCCAGTTTCGGTCCGCCTTTTGGTGGCGAGAAATACAACTGGAGTATGAGGCGAACGGCTTGCGGATTGGCTTCCGCAAAGGAGAAGGTCGCGCGGGCAATCGCTTTCAGGCGTCCAACGGCCTCCGAGTAGTTTTCCCGCACACGAAGAAGGGTTTTCGTGTATTCCGCCAACGCGGGTTCCAGTAAACGCCGGAAAAGATCCTCTTTATTCGTGAAATAATAATATAAAACGGGACGAGTTACCCCCGCCCCTTCGATAATCTCTCGTATACTGGTACCTTCATAACCCTTCTCGGAAAATAGAGTCAGGGCACTTTTAAGAAGGCGTGTTTCCGCTTCATTGATTTCCCGGTCTTCACTGTAGTCTGGTGTCATAGTCAAAATACCTACCTACCGTTCATTAATTATACGCGATATTCTAATCTAATAACCCGACTAAATACAAATTTACACCTCAGCAGATCCAGAACTCTGACTGGAGACCGCTTCAAGACTGTGCATATATATTTCTTTTCTGATGAACATTATTCAAGGTCTCGAAAACAACAATAAAGGCAACTTACACAAACTCGAGTGGTCGGCGCTATTCCGGCAACCTGACATATTCGTGCAAGAAGTGGTTTAGTTTTATTTCGTTTTTTCACACCCGGTGGCTTCCAAAATCGTCCTACGGGAACATGTCCGACAGTCGTCACTGTGGGGAAAGGAGAGAGCCTTTTTGGTTCAACCAAAAAGTGTAACTGTATTGTTTGGCAGCGGGGTCGGACAGAAATAGGACAATTGGGATTCTTTTGCCGGATTTGATATAATGCCGTTTATATCAGGCAGGCAGTCAGGCACAGTGTATCTTATCGTGCCATTTGTTCCCAACCAATTGACCGGCCTGAGGGTGTTTATTAACGTGATTCAGGAAAGGCCCGAGCGTGTTCCGAATATTACGCCATCTTCCCAGCCTGTTTTCGCATGACATGGCTATTGATTTGGGTACCGCCAATACCCTTGTCTATGTGAAAGGGCAGGGTATTGTACTCAGCGAACCTTCAGTGGTAGCCATAAACAAGGATACGGGCAAGGCCCGCGCGGTAGGCAACGAGGCGAAAAACATGATTGGCCGAACGCCTGGTAACATTATTGCCATCAGGCCGATGAAAGACGGGGTGATTGCCGATTTCGAAATTACGGAGCAGATGCTACGTTATTTTATTCAGAAGGTTCACAACAGGAAACGCCTGCCGGCCTGGCCGCGTGTTGCTGTGAGTGTACCTTCAGGAATTACTGCGGTGGAACGCCGGGCGGTGGTGGAAAGCGCTGTACAGGCGGGCGCCAAGAAAGTGTATATCATCGAGGAACCCATGGCCGCAGCCATCGGCGCGGGTTTACCGGTACAGGAACCGCAGGGGTGTATGATTGTGGACATCGGCGGCGGCACCACGGAGGTGGCGGTGATTGCCCTCGGGGGCATTGTATATCCGAAGTCGATTCGGGTGGCAGGGGACGAGATGGACCAGGCGATCGTTCAGCATTTGAAACGGACCTACAACCTCATGGTCGGGGACCGAACCGCTGAAGAAATAAAAATAAAAATCGGTTCCGCCCATCCTCTGAAAGAGGAAATAGAAATGCAGGTAAAAGGCCGGGACCAGGTCCTGGGGTTGCCTAAAGTGATAACGATTACCTCGGAAGAAATCCGGGAATCGCTTCGTGAGCCCGTTAACAGTATCGTGACGGCGGTGCGGGAGACTCTGGAACGGACACCACCGGAGTTATCTGCGGATATCGTGGACCGTGGTGTGGTCCTTGCCGGGGGCGGCGCGCTCTTGCGCGGCTTGGACCAACTGATTGCGCAGGAAACACAGCTGCATGTGACGGTTGCGGAGGACCCCTTGGGCGCGGTGGTTTTGGGGGGCGGGAAATTCCTTGAAGAATTGCGTCATTTCAAACCGGAAGACATTTAACCCCGGCTGTTGCACCGCCTTCTTTTTTTTAACCAGGATTACCGGGTAACGTTATTTCCATGAATCCCGGCAGGATCATAAGTGAATACCGGCCGCAAGTGCTTCTGATAGTACTGCTGGCGGGGTCTTTGTTTTCGCTCGTCATGGGAACCGAAGGCTCTTTCATTCAGCGGGGGTTGTCCAGGATGGTCAGCCTCACCGCCTACCCGTTGCTGAAACTGCAGCAGACCACCTCGCACGCGTTCAGCCGTTCCTACAAATTCGTTAAAGAATACCAGGATGTTTTCGAGCAAAATCAGGCACTGGTTGAGGAAATGGCAACAATGAAACAGCAGGTTTCCCGGCTTCATGAGTTGCAGCAGGAGAACCGGCGTATTCGACGAATGGTGAATTACGCACGGTCCGAAGGGCGTATGACCTTGTTGCCCGTGGCGATTCTCGAAAGTTATAAAGGGCTGTTGCGCATCGACGGAGGCAGTGCAAAAGGTATCGATGTGTCCATGGGGGTTGTAACGCCGGAAGGCGTTGTCGGCATTGTGACTGAAGTGGCTGATTTCACCGCCACGGTGGCCACCCTGCATCATATGGATTGCCGTGTCGGCGCCATGGTGTCCCGCAACCGGTTGCGCGCCTATGACGGCATCATCCACGCCAGCGGCAACGATTTCAACAGGCTGTGCACCATGGAGTACATCGACATGAAGGAAAATGTCCGTGCCGGGGAATGGGTGGTTACCAGTCCGGAAAGCCAATTCGGCGCAGGATTGCCCATCGGACGCATCAAGTCGGTGCAAACCGGCGCGGGTCTCTGGAAAAGTGCGGAAATTGAGCCGGTCGTCGACCCCTACCGCCTTGATGAAGTATTTGTTGTTATGCAGATTATTGATGATGCCGATACGATCGCCGGAGTGGGAAGTGGAAACTCGCCGAATCCCGATCCGGATGGGCCACTTCCGGTCTCGCCGTCCAATGCGCCGGATATGCCCGACATGCGCGCGCCTCAGGAGCGGTTTGCACCATGATACGCATCAAGCGTCACAGCCTGCCGGATTACTTGTTCTGGTTTGGCATCGTAATATTGGCCGCCCTGTTCCAGACGAACTGGCCCGAACTGTTGAAACTGCAGGAAGTGTCCCCGGATATCGTGCTGGTGCTGGTCGTCTATTTCGCCATCGCCTTCGGGGAAGAACGCGCCATGATTACGGCTTTAACAGGGGGGCTTTATCTTGATGTGGCGAGCAATACCACGCTTGGACACCATGTATTTTGTTATGTGCTGATTGGTTATTTTTGTGGGCGCCTGTCCACGCGGCTTATTTCCGAACACGAGGCGATAAAGGCTGGACTGGTATTTATCGCCAGCGTGCTTCAGGGGGTGCTTTTTTTCGCTATACAATATGTCCAGCAACCGGGCGGCGGCATGATATATCCTTTCCTGACGAACGCGATCCCCTGCGCCTTCTATTCGGCGGTCGTTACCCCGATTGTATTCATTACGGTTGAACGCGTTTTCCACCGTCGGGAAGCGCTTACCGGGGGAATGTAGCCATGCCCGGTAAAAAAGAAAAAGAACGGTATGAAGGGGTGGAAAAACGGGTCAGCCTCGTGGGCCTCGCACTGGTCCTTGCCATGGTGTGCCTGGGCACCCACTTCTGGTATCTGCAAGTCCTGTCCCTGGCGGAATTCAGCAAAATGGCGGAGGACAACCGGGTCTGGCAAAAACGGCTTGAAGCCGACCGGGGACTCATTTATGCCAGGAACGGCGAAGTGCTTGCCGATAATCGTGCCAGCGCAGATGTGGTCATGGTTCCCGCTGAATGTCCCGAGGAACTTCTGGATGCGGTGTGTGTGCGCCTGCAACGATGGATAGGGGTGGATATCGACGAACTTAAGAAAAAAATCAAGGCGTTGGAAAAGAGGCCCTTTACCCAGATCCTCGTTAAACGCGATGTGACCAAAGCCGACCGCGTCCGTATCGAGGAAAACCTGCATGCGCTTCCCGGCGTTACCATTATCGTTCACCCGCAACGGCGCTATTTATTCGCGCAAACCGCCGGGCAACTGTTGGGCTACCTGGGCGAAATAAATCGTGAAGAACTGGACCGCTTTTCGGAAAAGGGATATTTCATGGGGGACCTTATCGGCAAGGATGGGCTGGAAAGGTTTTACGAAGACCTGTTGCACGGAAGCGACGGTTACATGCTGGTTACCAAATATGCGTCGGGACAGCCCCAGTTGAGGACTGACAAGGCCGGACTGCCTGTGATTGCGAGGCGAGACAGCATTGGTCACCTTCTCGACATTGAAGCACCGCCGGTTCTGCCCCTGTCGGGAGAGTCATTGCACCTCACCCTCGACATCGGGCTGCAGCGGAAATGTGAAGAAATCTTGGTGGGTGAACGGGGGAGTATCGTTGTTCTTGACGCCGATACCGGTGCGGTGTTGGCCATGGCCAGCGAGCCCGGCTATGACCCCGGTGTATTTGTGAATCGCGGTGCCGACGAGGAAAGAAAAGATTTATTGTCAGGTTCTATTCCCAACCGTATGACCCATAGGGGCTACCGGGAAGTCTATCCGCCGGGTTCCGTCTTTAAGGTGATGCTTGCCGCCGCGGCCCTGGAGGCGAAAGTGATAGACGCGAATACTCGTTTTTACTGCAACGGCAATTACATGATTGAGGGCAAGGGAAGGGCCTGGCATTGCTGGAACCGTTACGGTCATGGGGGTATGAATGTTGTCGAGGCGCTCGCTTATTCCTGCGACGTATTTTTTTATAATGTGGGGAGGCGGCTCGAAGCGGAGCGCATTGTCGCTTACGCGAACAAAATGGGACTTGGCGTGTCCACGGGAATCGATGTGCCGGGGGAACAGACCGGACTGGTTCCGGGCCCCGAGTGGAAGGCCATGTTGAATGCTGATAAACCGGAGTGGGAACAACGGTGGTATCCCGGAGAAACCGTCAACCTCAGCATCGGGCAGGGCAGCTGTACTACCACGCCTCTGCAGAACGCGGTCATGATGGCCTGTATCATCAATGGTGGCTATCGGGTCAGGCCCTTTCTGAACAGGAACAGGCAGATGCTTCGCTCCGAAAAAATATTCAGTGACGAGACCCTGGAAATTGTACTCAAGGGCATGC
>JAKJCY010000086.1 GCA_022706235.1 Candidatus Hydrogenedentota bacterium
GAGATGTGGCCAATCATATTTTTACCAAAGACGGACGTTTTCCAAGGGGAAGATTGAAGAGAAACGACCTCGAGCACTTCAATGCGCGTATTCTGTCGCTGTGGCCCGAGGATTTACGTGACGTGGCCAAACTGCATAGTGAAAACAATTCCAGGGAAGGGGGTGTCATTCTCGTATCATCTGGAAAAGATAAGGCCGAATCTATTTGTGTCGCACTGACCAAACTGAATATTGCCAATTATCTTGTTATCGATACCAACATGGCTTGGGCGATGTATGACGAACTTGGGATTGATAAAGAGGTTAAGGACAAAGATTTTGACATCAATTACTCTAAGGAATAAGACAGGACAGTGTTGGTTTAGTAAATAATGCTTTGACGTGTCATGTTTTCCGGTCCGGATTAAATGCGGGGTTAAGCGCCCGGTCAAAAGAATTTTTGTATAGGCGGCGGTAAAAATAAACATCTGTCCCTGCACGGTAACTGGATACAGAAGGAGTCAGAAAATGAAGACAAGTATTCTCTTTGTACCGGTGCTGTTTCTGGTGCTGTTTCTGGGTGTGGTACTTATGTGCTGTATACCATACTCCAATGCAGACGGGTTACTGGGTTCCACGCAGAATCTTAATCATCCGGCAGATGTAAACGTCGATTTCCGGTTGACCATAAGTGAGGCCATCGCCTATCTGTCCGGTTGGCAAACGGGTTCTAACCCCATGGACTATGCCATACTTGCCGCAGCGTTATGGCAACAGGGCGAACAGTACTTTTATGATTACGACACCCAACCTCCCTTGTGTTGGGCGCCGCCCGGAAGACGTATGAAAGGGATGTCCATGGCAACGTGGACCGCCGGTGCCTGTCAGGAAGGTGAAAGCGACCAGGCCGTGGCGGAACTTGTCTCCCTTGGCGTATCCGATATTGCTGTGGTACCGACCTGGTACCAAGCCAGCCTTCACACAACGAATATATATCCCTTGCCTGAACGTACCATGACTGACGAAGACGTCCGGCATATCATCACGCAAGCACACAACCTGGGATTTCGGGTAATGCTGAAGCCCCACTTGGACCCCGAATACGGCGGCTGGCGTGGGGATATCTGTTCGTTGAACGAAGAGGATTGGCAGGCTTGGATGAATTCCTACCGGAACATGGCCAATTATTACGCGGACCTTGCTGCGGAACTTAACGTCGCGGTATTTTGCATAGGCACGGAACTCAAAAAAACAAGCGGGCGCACCGCTGACTGGCTGTCTATTATTGAAGGTGTAACCGAACGGTTTTCCGGTGAAATTACCTACGGTGCAAATTGGGATGAATACACCGCCATTTCATTTTGGAATGCACTCAATTATATCGGGATTGATGCGTACTTCCCCCTTACAGAAAACAATTACAGGCCAACCGTTGACCAACTCAAAGCAGGATGGACGGAACCCCTGCACGCTTTGCATGAATTCTCGATACAGTATGGACTGCCTGTGCTGTTCACCGAAATCGGGTATTGCAGCTATGACGGGACGAACACGAAGCCCTACACCTGGGAAACGACCACAACGGTAGTTGACCTGCAGGAACAGGCGGATTGTTACCGTGCTGCCTATGAAGTTTTGTGGAACGCTCCCTGGTTCGCAGGTTTCTTTTGGTGGAACTGGGACCCAAATATGATCCACGGTGGTCCTTATGACCCCCATTATTCCCCGCGAAACAAGCCTGCATCAGAAATCATCCGCTCGTACTACGCGCAATAACCGGTATGGCTTCCAGGAGACTCAATCCGTTGTTAAAATAACAGGAATGAAAGATAACACGCCGACCAACATGTTGTTGACCGGCGTGTTGTTACTTATGTGTCATTGGGAACTAAATCAGGCGGTGCGGTAAGGCGCTTTGAGGCTCCATCCGTTTTTGTATTCGCGGTAGGCCCATTGATTGGCGATAGCCACTGCGTCCGGTTCGCCGCCCACGAATTTCTGCGTGGCATCGTCCCATTCCAGCATGGAACCGCCGGAGGCCGGGGCTTCATCAGGCAGTTCACCATTTTCAAACTTGGCGCCGGACGCGAAACGGGCACCGGCCACATAGGCGCAGGTGCCCATGTGGCATACGCGGGTGGTATTGTGCAACACATCGATGTTGGATATCGGTTTTTCCCTTGACTTGACGCAATCCACAAAATTCTGCCAGTGCAACTCGTTCAGCTGGCCGCCGGTTTCTTTCTTGGCCTCACAGCCGCCGTTGTTCGGGAAGGGAATAACCTCATATCCCCCCCGGTCCACCCGCAACAGCCCCTTGGTACCGTAGAACACGATGCCGTGATCGCTCTGGGTGCCTTCCAGCAGCTGCGGGTTCCACACCCGGTTGCTGAAGGTAAGCAGGTAATCTTCAAATTCCCAGGCAACTTCGAGGGTGTCGGGGGTGGTGCGGTTATCCTTAATTAAATATTTTCCGCCCTGCGCGGAAATGCGTCGTGGTTGTTTCTCTTCCCCCATGCCCCACAACGCGATATCAATCAGATGGGCGCCCCAGTCGGTGATTTTGCCGCCGGAATATTCCAGGAACCAGCGGAAATTATAGATCCAACGATTGGTATTGAAGGGGCGGTGTTCCACCCACCCTTGGTGAAAATCCCAGTCAATCCCGTATTCCGGGGCTTGATACTTGGCCAGGTCCGTCTCGCCGGGACCGATACCCTCCAAATTGTTGTTGTCGTGAGACCAGGTTTCCACCCGGGCGACATCACCGATATAGCCGTCCCATACCAGCTTTACCGCGTCCTGGAAATGTTTGCCGCTGCGCTGCATGTTGCCACCCTGAAAAACGATGTTATTACGCTTCACGGCGTCCACCATGGCATGACCTTCGGCGATGGTGGTACACAACGGCTTCTCGCAATAAATGTCCTTGCCGGCGTCCGCCGCATGCAGGGTACACAGGCAATGCCAATGGTCCGAGGTGGCAATCACGACAGCGTCGATATCCTTGTTCTCCAGCAATTCGCGAAAATCCTTGTGCTTGGAAAACTCGGGGAACTTCTGGGTAACCATCTGTGCACCACGCTCCAGGTTTCGCGTGAAGATATCGCACAGGGCAATGGGCTGGATATCATCGCGCTGAAGCACGAACCCGAGATTGGCACGGCCCATGCCGCCCGTGCCGATATGCCCGGTCAAAATCTTTTCATTGGCGCCCAGCACTGAGGCCGGCAGAATGGTTTTATATACAGACGCATGGGCTTTGTTGGCTGCAAAACCCGCCAAGGCGCCCGCGCCAGCCGCCCGAATAAAAGAACGGCGATCGAGCCCCGTCTTTTGGCATACATCTCCTTCCATTTTTTCAACATCAGACATTGTGTTTATTCTCCATGCTTGGGTGTTTTAGGAAAGGGGTCATTGAGCATCCCGGCCACCGAACAGCAGCCTGTGGCTCTTACACTACATCGAAACCATATAGTACTTTATTCATAAGCCAGAATCAATTTGACCGCTGAATACGACCACCGATTGTTGGATTCTATACACCGCAACTTGGTTAAAAACATTCAACTTTGCTATGCTTACCTTCCTGTACACTGTTGAAACAATAGATTTTGTTTCGAAAAACAAACGAGAAAGGTATTCAAGTATGGGTAATCACGATACGACAACTAAGAATGCGCGCCTGAACATCTCCCGTCGTTCTTTTCTAGGCACTTCCATGGCCGCAGCAGGGGCAGCGACCATCGGATTTCCGGCGATTGTTCATGGTCAGAATCTGAACGATAAGCTGAATATTGCAGTTATTGGTTGCGGTGGACGCGGTGCGGGCAACCTGGGTGGTGTTCAGGGAGAGAATATCACGGTGCTGTGCGATGTCAATGAAAAGAACCTGAATCACATCGCCCAGCATTTTTCCAAAGCGCGTGCGGAACGGGATTTCCGCAAGGTATACGATCATCCGGAAGAGTTCGACGCGGTTGTCGTCAGCACCTGCGAGCACACCCATGCCTTCGCAACGCTCCCCGCCCTGCAACTCGGCAAACATGTCTATTGTGAAAAACCGTTGACGCATGGTATCTGGGAAGCGCGCATCGTCCGGGAAGCGGCGGCAAAAGCCGGGGTAGCCACGCAGATGGGCACACAGATTCATGCTGACGACAATTACCGTCGCGTGGTGGAATTGATAAAGACGGGCGCCATCGGCAAGGTCAGCGAAGTGCACGTCTGGGTATCGCGTGCCTGGGGTCGGCAATCGGAAGAAGAAGCCAAAGCGGCGAAAGACATCGTGTTCGTGCAGGAACGGCCCGCGGAAGAACATCCTGTACCGCCGGAGCTGGACTGGGATCTTTGGATAGGTCCCGCGCCGATGCGTCCTTTCAACGAAGTCTATTTCCCGGGGCCGAAATGGTACCGGTGGTGGGATTTCGGCAGCGGTACCATGTCCGATCTTGGCAGCCACTACATAGACCTTCCTTTCTGGGCGCTGGACTTGGACTACCCGCTTACTATCGAAGCGCAAGGACCCACGCCCCATCCGGAACTCGCCCCGGCCTCCATGCAGGTAACCTACGAGTACGGCCCACGCGGTGAGCGTGGCCCGATTAAACTGACCTGGTATCAGGGTAATAACAAGCCCCAAATCTACAAAGACGCTGGTATTCCGGCTTGGGACGACGGGATATTGTTTATTGGCGACAAAGGCATGCTGCTCTCCAATTACGGTAAGAATGTGCTGTTGCCCGAAGAACAGTACAAGGATTTCCAGGCACCGGAACCCTTCATTCCGAAATCGCTGGGCCACCACGCCGAGTGGCTTCATGCCTGTAAGACCGGTGAGCCGACCACCTGCCCCTTTGCTTATTCGGGCCTGCTCACCGAGGCCAACCACCTGGGCAACGTGGCCTACCGGTTGGGCAAAAAACTCGAATGGGACCATGAAAACCTGCGGTGCCCGAACGCGCCGGAAGCTGACGCCATCATTCATCGGGAATACCGCGCGCCGTGGAAGTTGGTGTAGCGCCAACCCTCTTGTATTCTGACATGAATTCTTTCGGGTGAGTGAAACAACGGCAGATTCCGCATCGTTTCACTCACCCTTTCGGCATGTTGTAGTTTAGTCCCATTTGAGAGTAAGTGTAAGTGCCTGTTATCTGCATCGCAGGAATGTAATTACAGCAGGGAAAAGCGATCCCCTATGGACACGAATAAAAAAGACGCACTGAAAGCGTCACTGAAACGTGATAGAGAAGAAAAGGAGAAGACCTACCGGGAGCAGGCGCTCAGAATGTTCCCCCATGTCTGCCAGCGTTGCGGCCGCGAATTTTCGGGCAAGCGCCTGCGCGAACTGACCGTACATCACAAGGATGGCAACCATTTCAACAATCCGCCTGATGGCAGCAATTGGGCCCTGCTATGTTTATATTGTCATGACGATGAACACGGGGCCTATGAACACGGTGCCCTTCGTCCTGAAACCACAAAGGATATCTACACGCCTCCTTCGCTGGGTTTTAATGCCTTTGAAGGTCTGCGAGACCTCATAACTTCCGATGAAGATACGCCGGGGGACGGGTGACGCTCCATTTCAGCCGATTTCAACTTTAGAAAAAATTGTTTTTTGGGTGTTTGTTTAAAGGACCCAAGGGACATAAAGACACAGTCGCCGGCACAAGGCACGTTTTAGGACTATGCCCTTCAAGTCTTTCCACTCGTTCAGGCTGTCTTCATTCGGCGTGGGTTGAGCTTTCAACGATTATCTGATGAACAACTATATCAGCGCACTATTTACCATGTTGCGCAAAATCGGTATCTGCCACTGCCTATCGTAAGAGGGCATACTTTTTCATTTCTTGCATGTACCTGTATTCCGGGAGTTGATTCTAAAGGCAGGTTGGATTCTGTCACCACCGCGGTGTCGGGTACGGGCAGCAGTATCGTTGCATTCGTATTTCCAGGAATACTAACGTTCATAGAAAACGCCCCCGTTTCACTTTTCCAGTCAACAGCGATTCGGCCCCGGGGACTGTCAAAATATCCGGAAGCTTCCTGCAGTCCCTCCGGTGGTTCAGGCCCGATAAGCACGTTTTCAAAGCCAACGGCTTCATCAGGCTGCCTTATGCCCAGCAGATAGGCCTGAAACCATTCCTGCGCATGCCCGAACATGCAGTGGTTGAGGGAGGAACCCGGCTTGTCCCACCGTTCAGAAAGCGTCTGCAGGCCGAATTCATGAAGCATCCAGCCATAACCCGGGCAGTCATAACGGTTGATAATGCGATACACAATATCCGAGCGGCCGGCCCGGGCCAACGCCATAATCATATATCGAAAACAGACCTCGCCCGTGCTTGGCTTATACGCATCGTTTTCTAACGCAGCCACCAGATTACAGAGCACCTGATCCCGATCCTTTTCGGGGAGCAAATCAAAATACAAGGCAATCGCAAGGGCGGACTGACTTCCCTTGGCCACAGTCTTCCGTTCGCCATCGTAATAGGCATCCATAAAATCTTCGCGTACTTGACGGGACAATGCCGCAAAAGTTTCCGCCTCATCACCCTGTCCTGTCATGGCTGCCACCTTGGCGAGGATTCGTGCGTTGTCAAAAAGCATGGCAGTCGCTGTCAGTTCGCCTGGCGTCAGTTGTGCATAACCGGTATGCCCTTTTTCCGGAGTCCAGTCGTACCAATCGCCCAAGCCCGCTTTCGCCAGGCCCTGAATATTGCGGGTACAAGCCAGATACCGGGTATACCTTGCCATGGTGTCATATTGCCGCGCCAGTATTTCCGTGTCTCCATACCACCGGTACAGCAGCCAGGGCAGCTGTACGGCGGAGCTTCCCCACTCCGGCGACTCGAAAAAACCGTCCTGGAAGCGGGTATATTCCGGTGCGATATCGGGTACCAGCCCGTTCTCCAGTTGAGATTCCGTGGTGTCACGACAAATCTTCCGGTAGAGGCCCTGCGCGTCAAAATGATACAGGATGGAGGGACCCATCAAATGAGCCACTTCCAGCCATCCCAGTTTCTCGCGATGGGGACAATCCGTCAGCACGCTTTGTAGATTGCTGCGAACAGAGCGGGTAATCATGGCATGAATGTCGTTGAGCAGCGGATTGGCGCAGGAAAAGGAGCCGACTTCAGGAGAATCGCTAGTTACAAACTCCGACGCCAGGTTTATAAGAACGGGCCGTGAATCCTCGGTATCGTCGGGAATATCCGCACCCTCTACGGTAATATACTGAAATCCGAAATAGGTGAAGAAAGGCCTGTACGTTTCCTCACCCCTCCCGTGCAAGGTGTAGGTATACCAATGGCCTTCCCAGGGCATGCCGGGCCGTTCGCCGACACGCATTGTGACCTGGGCGCCCGCTTTTCCTTTCACGGTAAGCACGGGCCGTGCGGACAGGTTATAGCCCATATCCGCTTCGTATCGCCCCGGCGCAATGCGCTGTATGGACACAGGTTCCAGAGTGTCCATGATTTTTATGGGCGGCGCCTGTTGCGCACGCAAAACGCCACCCGGACCATCCGTTATGCGTGCGGAACACCAGGAACTGGCGTCAAATTCCGGAGTACACCAGCCGGGCAGTTCAAGGCGCGCATCATAGTCTTCCCCGCCGTAGGCGCAACTGAACGCGATGGGGCTTTTGTGGGTGCTCCAACTCTCATCACTGGCAACGGTCTGTTCCGTGCCGTCTTCATAGACGATGTGCAGTTGCGCAATCATTTTGGGCTCGCCGTAAGAACCGGTAAACTTGGTATATCTTCCCCCGACGACATTATACAGTCCGTTGCCCAGCATGACACCGAAAACGTTGCCTCCCGGGTGCAACATGCTGGTTACGTCAAAAGGCACATACAGGCAGGTATCCTTATAATCGGTCCAGCCCGGGTCCAACACATGGTCGCCGACCTTTTGGCCATTGAGGAAAAGTTCACAATGACCCAATCCACAAATATTCATCAGAGCGTAGCGGATTGATGTATTGGCAACCGCAAACTCCTTTCGGAACAAGGGTATTTCCTGGTGTATTGTAGAAACTGTTTTCCAGGGGTCCATGTCATAAGGCCCAAGTTCCTGAACCTTTGGCAGGCTCACCGTTTCGCTCCCATCTTTTAAACGCTCCCCACACCATGAACCATCGGTAACCACGGTATCCTTGCCGCCATCGTCATAGTGCAGATCAAGTTGCAGAAGTACACCTGCCGGGTTGGGAACTTCCCAGTCATTTACCACCCGGAGTTCCAACTGGTTGTCGCCCGGCCGGAAGTGCTCCATAACCGCCGCCATGACTGGTTCGCGCCATCCTGACACGCGCGGGCATTGTTTTTTATTAATAAACAAATCACAGTGGTTATCCGCAGCGACATACAGGGATGCGGAGACAAGGGAAGCATCGCTCCGGACGGTAACGCGTTTCAGAAAGCGGGCGGCGCCCATAGCCGCCTTGAAGGCATCTTCCCCGGCCACCCAAATCCACTTTGGGTTTTGCAGTATGGACTTGGGGAGCGCTCCTGCAATCCAATCCGCATCCCATGAATCCGCATTCAATTCGCCCATGGTCCAGGATGCCGGCGCTGCCCATTCCGAGACGTGCCCTTCTTCATCCCAGATACGCACCGTCCAGAAAAAACGTTCCACCGACGCAGGCGGGTGGCCTTCATAGAGTACACGCTGGCCGTCCCCGTCAATTTTTCCCGGGTCCCATGCATCCGCCCGGCCGGGAACCAGCAGACCTGGAGTGCTCGCGACCAGGACCTGATATGCGGATTGAAAAAGCCTGCGGCGGGACGCGTCAAAAGTCCAGGATAATATTGGTTGTTTCGATTCTACCCCCAGCGGGTTTTCACAGCCGTCGCAGCGCAATTGCCGGGGCCGGGGTATAACGGTCTCCTCAGCAGTGCTGTTGACGCAGGCCAGTAAGGCCAGTGCAGCACTATAAAGCAGGGCTATTTTTATGAAATGCATAGCGGTACTCCTGATTTTATTATGTTGCCGCCCCGACGGGCGGGTGAGGAACGCTTCATTGTACACGGTCCCTTCCCCACATAAAAAAAGCCACGGCATGGGCAAGGGACGCGGGAGCTGCCCCTAACCCAGAAAGTGCGGCACTCGTATGTCGTTCCTACTTGAGCGTGCGTGCTGTGCATTGTCCACGATGAGCACGCTGAAGCGCGAACAACATGCGGTAGTTATTTTTGTTAATGGTGGTATTTCGGAAAATACCACCTTGTATGGGATGCGTATTCTATGGCACCCTACTGGTGAACGGAGAACACCAGCAATAAATACGTACCAGCGTCACTGCTGTCCAAATAAAGACAGGGTTAAAATATATCCCCGCTCAAACTAAGGCGTTTTTAACGTTAATTTTACATGTTCAGGCTGAGGGTACCTTTTTTTGGGGGGTGACGGTTCTGTCCAAGTCAGGATAACGCAGCGGCATTTAATGCCGGGCTTCAGTAGGCGTACCTTCCTGGGTGCGCCATAAGGGGCGATTCCTGTACTTGTAGAATTATCGCGCACCCGGGAAGGTACGCCTATATGAGCGCATAAGAATTATTCAGGCAGCTATGAACAAGGAGAGGAATGAGTGCGTTTCTTTTGTGCGATGAAAAACAAAACCAAAAAAATGCAACCCTAATCTGGACAAGATTATGCCAGCATTAAAGTTGTTTATGTTCAAACACCACTGAGAACGGAGATACTTCTATGAAAGTGCCCGCCTTACACATCCTGTGCATTCTTGTTGTTTTCACGGGCCTTTCAGCAGTCTCAGCCGAAACTGTTGAGAATCCTGCGTCCGTATTCTCTTCCACACTATACATCTCGCCCAACGACTTCGAAGGGTCGGACAGTGAACGGATCAACCGGGCCATTGCTGCGGGTGCCGCTACGGGGAAACAGGTTGTGATCCCGCAACACAACCGAGCGAAAGACGGAACGCGAACCCTATGGCTCCTGGATACGGCCATTCTTGTTCAAAGCGGAACCTCACTGGTCCTGGTGAACTGCCATATCAAGTTGTCTGACCGTTGTCGGGATAATTTCATACGAAGCGCGAACTGTGGTCTTGGCATCACAGATATCCAGCCCCTGACAGATATTCATATTACCGGCGCGGGGAACGTTCTTCTTGAAGGGGCGGACCATCCGCGCGCCACCGGCGATAGTGCCAAGATGCTGGGCGAACGGACCTATGGAACGGACGCCGGGGTATCGGGCGAAAGCCAGACTGGCGACTGGCGTAACATTGGCATTCTTTTAGCCTATGTCGAACGCTTTTCCATAGAAAATCTGCGGATTAAAGATTCCCATGGCTGGGCCGTATCCCTGGAACGTTGCGCCTATGGCATTGTCCGTGATATTGATTTCGCTTCAACCGGCAACAGGGTCATTGATGGCGTTACGAAAACAATTCTCAACCAGGATGGACTGGATTTGCGACAGGGTTGCCATGACATCACCATCGACAGTATTTCCGGGTATACAGGAGATGACTTGGTGGCTTTGACCAATATCCTGGGACTGGGACGCACGGCCGGCACAACTGAATCCACCATGGTCAGCGCCGCAAGCAATCGAGGTGACGGACAGGACGATATCCGCTATATCACGCTTCGTAATATCCGTGGTTACTGTGCGGGGGGCCATCATATTGTTCGCTTTTTAAATGCAGGCGGACTGAAAATACACGATGTCCTTTTGGATGGTCTTGTGGATACCTCAGGCAACGCGAAAAGATGCCGTGCCGCCCTGAAAATCGGTGACAGCAACCCCAAATGGGGCGGTGTAACACCCTTGGGGGATACCTGTCGGATTATCGTCAACAACGTAATGAGCCGTTCTGAGCACACCGTCCTGATTGCGGGTTCCCTTGCTGACTCCTTATTGACAAACATTGTCAAATATGATGCGCCGGGGGAACCCATTACTTATGAGTCAGGTGTAGAGAATGTACGCAGGGTTGAAGTCCGTAATATAAATACGTTCTGATATATATAAGCATGCCGGTGTTACCCCGGGTAGTATAGTCTATACGGTTCCGAAGACTGTGCGTCGCCTGCGCCGTGCTACGGTTGTAAAGGCGCCTGAACCGGGCAGGTATCCTTGAGATAGCTGCGTATTGCCTCCGCGATAGAGCCGCCAAACTGGCGGGCGCTTTCCGGGGTTACCGGTGCTCCGCCGACATTGGCATAGGGAATCTCCATCGATGCCGCCATGCGCATTCCAGGAATGGTTTCCGCCCACTGTGCGAAATTGCACCCCTGTTTATAATTGGCATCCGTGTTCCAACTCGTACCATGGGCGAGATTGTCCGTCGGCCGGTACGGCAGCGGGCTGTCATTGGCTTTTTGAACACTAGCGCCAAAGGCCTGCTGGTTGTCCCACATGGCCTTATTTGGACTCCCGACAAGGTAAATTAGTTCATTACGCTCCCCGCGTATATAGGGACAATGCAAATCGAGGGCAACGCACGGTGGGTGGGACAGGTTTTCGACATACTGTCGAAGCGCGGCCGTCTCCGGATAGATACTTTCTCCCGCATAGTCGCGGTTATGGTCCCTTGGGCGGCGGTTTTTGCCCTGGTCCCCTTTTTCTACGCCGTCTTTATCCATGAATGGAATTGCCACTACCTGCACATGTTCCCGGAACCAGTTTCCGGTATCCCCCTCCGCAAGCACACGGTCCAATAGCCCCTCCAACACGAAACTTGCCATAGTCTCACAGGCATGATGCCGGGCCGTTATCAGTACCCGGTACCGGGGCGGGTCAGAAGAAGAACCTGCGCACAGAAGTTCAACATCTCTTTTTCCCGTGCTTATGCAGAGCCTTTTAACGGCAAGACAGGGAGAGTGTTTCCATCTTTCCAGAAAGACATGAAGGTCCGATGTTACATAAGGAATGGTAAATGCAAAATGTACGGCAGGACATTTGGGAAAAGTATAGGTAAAGGTGGAACCCTTGCACGGTTCCACCCCCAGCCAGGACCAGTTTCTGCCGTTATCGGTACTGACGACGGGACCGCGCACCCCCAGGGGATTGGGATTACCTAAATCGAAGGTTAATGTACGCCCGGGGGAAATATCACGAACCCGAAAATTCCAATAAAACCACCATCCCGATGTATCACGCAGGTCGGGTTTTAGGTACACATTGTCCCCTTCCACACGTTCCAAAACGATATTACCGCCGGGAAAGGCCGCATCCAGGGAAAGCGTGGTTTCCCCTGCGGAACAAGTCGCGGTGAACGGGAGCAAAATGAGGAGGAAAAGTCTTCCCCATGCCGGGAAAAAGTAGGACGGTTTTCCGTAACGGGGAGCGAAACAAATGAAGAGCGCCTGGGTAGGAGACATGATTCTGCCTGTACAACCTCCTCTCTTATTCAGCAACCACAGGGTTGCATAAAATACCGATACCTTCAATCTCTACCTCGCATACGTCTCCAGGTTTGAGGAACTGTGGCGGTTTGCGTGCCATACCCACGCCGCTCGGAGTGCCCGTATACAGGATGGTTCCCGGAAGCAGCGTAATGGAATGGCTGAGATAGCTGACCAGGCAGGCGACATCAAAAACCATGTCCGCTGTGGATTGATCTTGTACGGTTTCACCATTGAGACGCATGCGGACGCGAAGATTATCCGGGGATAGGCCCGTGACAACAACAGGTCCCAGTGGTGAGAAAGTGTCAAAACTTTTTGCGCGCGCCCATTGACCGTCACCGGCCTGGCAATCCCGGGCAGACACGTCATGCCCGCACGTGTACCCGAAAACATAATCGAGGGCTTGTTCGATGGACACATTCTTTGCCTCTTTACCGATTACAGCCACCAATTCGGCTTCGTAATCGACCGAGGAGGGGGCGGCGGCGGGCAGCACTATGGGCAACCCATGCCCAATCAACGACGTGGTCGCCTTGAGAAAAAGCAACGGCGCTTTAGGCAATGCATCACAGGTCTCTTCCGCATGAGCCCGGTAGTTCCGGCCGATGGCGAGGATATTGGGAGGGTCCACGGGCGGAAGATAACGGGTTATCGTTTTTACAGGCACGGTTTCCCCGGTAATTTCCACAGGGTCGAAGAGGCTGCCTTTTATAACGGCTACACTGTCTGTATCCTGCAAAAGGCCATAGACCCCCGTTGGATGTTCGTTGGTAACAAACCGTATAAGTTTCACAAAGATATCCTTTCGTTATCCGGCAGAAGGCTTTCATCGCAACGCAGGACATTATTTCAGAGCGGCCTAGTTATTTTGCGGCGTCACGCGCGTTACCAGGTCCATGGTTGTTTGGGCTGCCCAGGTAATGGCATCAAAATTGCCATTGGTAATGAGCCCCCGGCCAAACATCCAGGTGCCGCCGCAGGCCAATATAGTTTTCATGAGGAGATAAGGCTCTAATGTTTCAAGGTTCACTCCGCCTGTCGGCACAAATTTCATGCCTGGGAACGGCCCATTCAGGGCGGCAATGGCCTTTGCGCCTCCAAGAATGGATGCGGGAAAGAATTTGACCGCTTCCAACCCTAACTTAATAGCGGTCTGCACTTCCGTAGGGGTGGCCACGCCGGGCAGTATGGGAATACCGGCATTCTGACTTATGCGGACCAGGTCTGGATCCAAACCGGGACTTACCAGGTAGCGCGCCCCTGCGGCAAGGGCTTGTTCCGCCTGTTTTGGCGTTAGAACAGTACCAGCGCCCACCAATACGCCCGGCCGTTCAGAAGTTGCCAGGCGTATCGCTTCCATACCCCCTGCGGCCCTCAAGGTAATTTCCAGGACCGGCATCCCTCCCGCTATCAGCGCGTCACACAAAGGCAATACTGTTTCGGGCCCGTCAAACCCGACCGCTGCCGGCAGTATCCTGTACCTGCCTAGGGCTTCCAGAGTCTCATGCATCGTATGGCTCCCTTCTAAGAAATAATCCCGTACTTCAACACTACGGCTTCATCAAAATATCTATTTCAAAATATTCCAAACTCGTTGTAGGCTTCGAATAAGGCCTCGATATTTTCAAGGGGAGTGTCGGCCTGGATATTATGTGCGGTACAAAATATATACCCGCCCCCGCCGGCGAGTTTCTGAACACGATCCCTTACTTCATTTCTAACTTCATCGACTGTTCCATAGGGCAATGTACTTTGGATGGAGATGCCGCCGTGAAAAACGAGAGCCCGGCCAAATTCTTTTTTTATCTTCTCAAAATCCATTCCCCTTGCTTCCGGTTGTAACGGATTCAGAATATCCAGGCCACACTCAATAAATTCCGGAATCAGGGAAATGATGCTGCCGCAAGTGTGATGGGCCACCTTGCAACCGTATTTATGGCCTATATCGATGTAACGTTTGAAGCCGTCGCGCAGCATTTTACACCATATTTCCACGGGCATAAAGGTATTGTGCTGTGTTCCGAAATCGTCCCCTGTGAATAAAATATCGATATTGCCTTCCCCGGCTTCCAGTGTGCGTGTCAGATAGTCGCAATAAAAGTCCGCGATATGCCGGAATAGGGCCTGCGCTACGGCTTCGTTCATGTACAGGTCCAAGAGTATTTGTTCCATGCCTCTCAGGTACATGGCAGGTTTGAGTTGCGCGCACCGATTCAAGCGGTCGCCCATGAAAACCACCACCTTGCCTTCCTGTCGCGCCTGTTGTGCCTGCTCACGCACAGGTTGATAGTCGAACCACTCGGCCAGTGGCCATTTAGGATAACATTCGATATCAGCCACACAAGAAGCCCTCTCTAAAGGAGAAAAGGCCACTTCACTGTAAGTACCGGATTGCTCCCCGGCACCATAGGAAACGTGCCGGCGGGGCACACCGAAATGGTCTTCTTTCGTGCCGTCTTCCCGCAGACCCAGCTCCGGACCAATATAAACCGGCCCGTCTATATACCGGAAATCCACCATGTAATGGTGGAGCAGTTCTTCCTTTGACGAGAATCCATATCGGTTCAGCAATCGTGCGGCTACTTCTGAAGACAGCCAGCAATCTATCGGGACACGGTCGGGTGCCTCATGCGACAACGATGTTACGACACGTGTTCTGGAATCCATTCCAGATATTCCTTTCTAATTACGGGTAACTGACGTTTATAAGTGTTTTTATTGTGATGCGCGGGAATTATCGTCATTATCTCTTGAAAGTATCGACTTTTTACGTCCCGTGCACCTTGTTCGGGAACCAGAAAAACCTATATGACCTTTAGGGCCTATGGGACCTATTCAACATACAATAAACCTTTATCTGGTCTTACTTGCCAGGCCAATGGCAGCAAAGCACGCTAGGGTTCGTTATTTATAGGCGGCCTCAGTGTGTCAAGTAGATGCTGAAAATCCAAGTTATTTTCAAGAATAGTTTTGGCTGCGGCACAGACACGGTCCACATCTTCGTTGGGCAGACTGAACGTAGTAGGAATGGTGGACACATGATCCCGTTCTTCTCCGTTGGGCATTTGTTCAAAAGCCACCTCGACAAAATGGTATTCCGTCCCGGAAATATCAAGAGCGGGCACATCTATGGACACCCCATGGGCAGTCGCCTGATGCTCCACTTGTTTCTTTATCTCTTTAAGGCTGTTATGATACGCGATCTGCTGTCGCATATAGCCTATTTGTGCCTGTGAAAAATTGCCCAACGGGGTCGTTCCAGCCGCAAGTAGCGTATTGATTAATCCAGGGAATCCCGCATTTAATTCCCAACGCTGTTTTGTGGCTCCAGCCGCGTTTACGGTTATGATAATTATTTTATCAGGAACTTTCTCAGGAATGACCGAGGATATCCTGTCATCCGAGTAGTGGCCGTCCATTCCCATTATAATCGGTAACAGGCCTAAATTGTCCGAAACACCGCCGTCCAGTACATAGATGTTTTTTCGACTTGTTTCCAGGTATTGTTTCGGGTTGTCGGGAATAATGCTCGGGTGAAGATCAGGACTCTTTTCCAGCCACTGGGGTGGTTTAAATGTTTCCGGCTTGGGATAATTGACAAGCGCCATGGGTGCCAGAAGTCCCGGAAAGGCTGCAGAAGCCGCTACCGCGTTGCCGACTGGGTATGAACTGAGGTCAGAATAGAACAAATCGAACATTCCTTGTGTAAATCCCAGCCTGCTTCCCCGGGCCATATCCGTTGTGTTTATGATGATATAGGGACGCGTTTTTCGGGCAAGCAAATCTCCATAGGTCTTGTCATCGAAAATACGCTGGTTAAAATTATCCGCCATTAGGTCCGTCCGTCCGTAAAAAGGTGACAACAAGCGGAAAATATTTCCCGGTGAAAGAATGCTGCGGATTAGACTTCCCTGGATATTTCGATACAGAACGCGTTCCGGAAATTCATCAAATATCTGGTCGCCGAAAAGCCCATAGTAGGCTGCGGCAAGACTGCCCCCGGATACGGAGGAGATGACATCTGTTTCATCCAGCAAGCGACGGGTTCGGCCTTCCCAGAATATCGGGGTATCGCGGAGGACACAAAGCACCCCATACGCCAGCGCCGCGGCCCTGGTTCCCCCGCCACTAAAGGTAAGTATCAACAGCAGGCTGTCGGAGTCATCTTCCCCAGGTGCAATATTACGATAACGATAACCATAGTTCTCTGAATAGGATTCAAGCGGCTCATTTCGCACCGGCATAGTTCTACAACCGGTGAGCGCCAACATGATAATGAGTGTTATATAGGCAGACTTATGCATGCATTACCCCGTTCGACAGAGAAATAAAATACGTTATCCGTGGCGTCCAACCCAAGACCGCGCTCGCTATCATAAAGGGGCACATCCTACGGAAGCAATTCAGCCAATAGGCCCGCCCCGGTACACTTCCTTATTGCCCGTGATTTTGTTTTTGCCGGCCAAGAAGCAGTTTAAAATATTCTGGAACCGGCGCTTCAAAACTTACGCGCTTTCCTGAATAGGGATGGTCAAAGGCGATGGAAAAGGCATGAAGCGCCAATCGGCCACCTGTTTTATTGCGGATTCCATATTTATGGTCTCCCATAACCGGGTGACCAATATCCGCCAGATGGACCCTAATCTGATTTTTTCTGCCTGTTAGCAGCGTGATTTCCAACAGAGACGAGGTCTTTGTTTCTTTCAAAACTTGATACACGGTGTGGGAAAGCTTTCCTTTCTCCTTGTCAAAAACGGAAAATACATGATGAGAGGCATTTTCTGCCAAATAGGAGGTTATCGTGCCCGCTTTCTCCGTTAGGTTTCCATGAACAATGGCAAGATATTTTTTATCCGCATCGTGCCAATGTTCCTGTAGAGATAGTTTTGCCTGGTAGGATTTTGCAAAAATCAACACTCCGGAAACGTCCCGGTCCAGGCGGTGTACAATGAAAATGCGTTTACGTGATTTCGCGTTCCCTTTTCGAACATAGTTCATCAGGCGGGCATACGCTGTTTGTTCCTTTTTTACTGGCGTGCCCATAGTCAAAAGACCGGAACTTTTGTCAACCACAAGGATATCTTCATCCTCATACAGGATATGCAATCCCCTGGGACAATGACGACCGCTCGACCCCTTTCTATCTTTCATATTGAAACGCCTTGATTTACATATAGAACATAGTTGAGGCCAATTTCTATCTCAGAGTTACCTTCTTCTATTTCTTGAGAGGTAAGATATCCTCGTCCAGATTATTTTCCCAAAGATACTGTCTGGTCTCATTAATGATAACACCACTGAGCAGGAGGAGGGAGACCAGATTGGGCAATGCCATTAAGGCGTTGGCGATATCGGCAAAGTTCCAGACAATATTCAGTTTTACGACCGAACCC
>JAKJCY010000087.1 GCA_022706235.1 Candidatus Hydrogenedentota bacterium
TCAATTGACCTTCGCCGGGGGCGTCAGCGATATTGATCCCCTGTACCTGCCGGGCGGAGACATTATCTTTTCCTCGACCCGCGAACCCAAATACTGTATGTGTAACCGCCATATCATGTGCAATTTGTTCCGCATGACCGGTGCCGGCGCCAACATCCACCAGATTGGCAAAAGCACACTCTTTGAGGGCCATGGCGCGTTGATGCCCGACGGCCGCATCCTGTACTACCGGTGGGAATATGTGGACCGCAATTTCGGAGACGCCCAGGGATTGTGGACCACCTATCCCGACGGCGCCAACCACGCCGTGTATTGGGGCAACAACACCCAGTCACCCGGCGCGGTCATCAATGCGGTCCCCGTTCCCGACACCCAGCAGGTCCTGTGTATCTTCAGTTCCTGCCATGACCGGCCCTGGGGTGCCCTGGCGCTGATAGACCGTCGCCTCGGTGTGGATGGCGTAGTGAACGGCCTGCGCAGCCCGTCCGTGCTGCGCACCTGGCCCGAATCCGCCCTGGACCTGGTGGGTGAAGGCGATGTTGCCCGTTTCAACTGGGACACCTTCATGCAGGTAACGCCCAAGTACGAGGATCCCTTCGCGCTGGACGAGCACTTTTTCCTCTGTTCCCGCACCGTGGATAAAGGCGAAAAAACAGGGTTGTTCCTGGTGGATACCTTTGGCAATGAACTACTCCTGTATGCCGAGGGCGATGATGCCTCCCCTGTGGGCTGTTACGACCCTATGCCGCTCGTGCCTTCGCCGCGTCCGCCTGAACTGCCCGCCCGCAGCGACTTCAGCACCGGTACGGGATATTTTTATGTGGCCAATGTGTATGAGGGTACCCACCTTGAAGGCGTGGCGCCCGGAACCGTGAAGTACCTGCGTGTCATCGAATCCCCGGAGAAACGCACCTTTACGCATCCCTCCTGGGACGGACAGGGCCAGCAGGCACCCGCCATGGCCTGGCACGATTTCAACAACAAGCGTATCCTCGGCACCGTGCCGGTCGAGGAGGACGGCTCCGCCTACTTCAGCGTGCCTGCCGAAACCTTTCTGTACTTCCAGCTGCTGGATGAAAAAGGGATGATGGTGCAATCCATGCGCAGCGGCACGATCGTGCAGCCCGGCGAAACCCAGGGCTGTATCGGTTGCCATGAGGAACGCCGTGATGTGCCGCCCCTGGGAAATGCGCCAACAGTAGCCGCCCTGACCTGGCCGCCGAGCCCCACGATGGGGTGGTACGGCCCGCCGCGCTTCTTCAGCTATACCCGCGAGGTGCAGCCGGTATTTAACCGGCACTGCGTGCGCTGCCACGATTACGGGCAGGAAGCGGGGAAAGTCCTGAATCTGTCGGGCGACCGGGATCTGGTGTTCAATACCTCCTACAACGAACTCTGGCGCAAGGGATTTATAAAAGCCGTTGGCGGCGGTCCGGCCCAGATTCAGCCCGCTTATACCTGGGGGTCCCATGCCAGCCGATTGACCCAAACCCTGATAAATCCCCATTACGAGGTGCAACTCGACGACGAAGGCCTGAACCGGTTGCTGACCTGGATGGACATCAACGGGCCCTATTATCCCGAATACGATTCGGCCTACCCGGACCATCCTGCAGGGCGCAGCCCGCTCAATCCACAACAGGTGGCGCGGCTTGCGGAACTGACTGGCATTCCCCTGACCGGTCAGCTGGGCCACGGCTCCAACCAGGGTCCCCAAATCTGCTTTGAACGCCCCGAACACAGCCCCTGCCTCGGCAATCTGAAGGAAACCAATCCACCGGCATACGAAGAGGCCTTACAGATTATTCGGGATGGCATGAATATGCTGGCAGCACATCCCCGGGCCGACATGGAAGGATTCCTTGCGGCGCCGGCACACCGGCAGCGACAGGAAAAGTATCAGCTGTGCCGGGAAGCGGAGGCGCGGAACCGGGAAGCGATCCGCAAGGGTGAAACGCTTTTCGACCGGGAATAACAGGGTATCACCCCATCCGGGGTGTGTGCGGATGCCCCGAAGAGGGCATTCCTGTTCGTTGTGTCCGGATATGGTTATGCGATATGCGCGAGGATTTCCGCTTGTTTTTCGATGACTTTGATAGTTTCCTGAATTGCGTTGACGTCATTTTCACCGAAATAGGCTTCACCGCATTGTCTGCAAAGCCAGGCGGGCGCTTTATCCAGATGTAAATGGATGCCGTCCCGGTCTATATCAAAAGGCGCCGTTCCACGCTCCATCTCCCCCTGACAATACATACATTTCATTTATAGATCCTCTTGGTATAATTATCCGACCACTGCGTCGCATCCGGAATATAGGCCGTAATAATAGCAAGATACGTGTCCTTGGGAGCGCAAACTACGTGTATGGTCCGTTCATCGGTTCCCTTGCCTTTGACAAGGCAGCTCGGCCCACGGGCATCGTCAGGATAGTCTTCAATGATAGTGCCGTCTTCAATAACCTTCCGTACATCCGCCGGGCTTATCATGCGTTCAAGCCGCGACATTTGAAGTGCGGCATGGGGCAAAAAGAGTATTCCTTGTTTTAATTTCTCGCGAAGCAAATCATGTAACATGACAAGGGATTTCACTTGCTCGGTATACCATGGGATAGCACCTTCTACGCGTATCCCGCAGGACTAAGTATATCATAATTGGGCTGATTTCAGGGGATATGGCTTGATGGTATCGCGATAGTTTACCAAATAGCCTTTGGAGATACGGAAGGAAATAAAGCCGATTTTACCTCTTCCACTCTGCTATACTACGCCCGTTCTCTCCCCCCCCCCTGATTTTTTTATCTACCGTCAATGACCGAGGCGCTATGCAAAAGCTTTTTACCATTATGCTGCTGATTGGTTCCAATATGTTCATGACCTATGCCTGGTACGGGCACCTGAAAGACCTGCGCCATCGCACCTTGTTCATGGTCATCGTGCTCAGCTGGAGCATCGCGTTTTTCGAATACTGTTTGCAGGTGCCCGCCAATCGCATCGGGTATGGCCCCTTCTCCCTGGGCCAGTTGAAAGTCATCCAGGAGGTTATCAGTGTGAGCGTGTTTGCGGCCTTTTCCATCCTGTACATGCGCGAGCCATTGAAACTGGACTTTCTCTGGGCCGGGTTATGCCTGGTAGGCGCCGCCTACTTCATGTTCCGGGGTGCGGGCGCAACCTCATAAAACTGTGTCTGCACCGGGGCTAAGCACGGCTTAATCCGACAAGGGGGGGAATTTCATCCTGCGGGTTTATGTTTTACTATAAGAGCGTGTACGGAAAGTCGCTTCAACGGCCTGTGCAATTATCGCAACTTGTTGGGATTGCTTCGTTTCACTCGCAATGACACCGTATACATCTATCTGTCATTGCGAACGAAGTGAAGCAATCTCCACTTTCCGTACACCCTCGAAGAAACGCGATGGTAGTTGGACCGTAATGACACGGATTCCCTTAACCCCGAAAGTAAAGGATAGAAGAACAATGGACATGAAAAGAGTTTCAAAATATATGTGGCTGGTGTTCCTGTTTTGTGCAACCGTGGTTCCCTTCTATGGATGCGCTTCGGAAAACGCAGCGGCAGCCCCCAAAATAGGAAACCCCTTGCCGGACTTCGAATTGAAGGACTTGAACGGTACCGTACATACGCTGAAGCAATATGCGGGTAAAATTGTCGTCCTTGAGATGTGCAGTATGGAATGCCCGTGGTCGAAGGGTGCCGACCCTCACCTGGTCGCGTTGTCGAAAAAACATGCGGATGACGGCGTCGTGTTTCTTGGGATTGACTCCCATTTTGGCCACACGGTGGAAGCGATCAAGGACTATGCGGAAAAGAACGGCAAGTCTTACCCGATTTTAAAAGATGTGGACAATAAATTCGCGGATGCCGTTGGTGCGAAAACCACGCCCGAGGTCTATGTGGTGGACAAGGAAGGCAAGCTGGCCTATCATGGCGCCTTCGACAACCGCCAGCAAGAAACGCAAGAGGGCGATAAAGCCTATGTAGCCGATGCCATTGCGGCTTTGCTTGCCGGCAACGCGCCGGATCCCAGTGAGGCGAAGTCGTGGGGCTGTTCCATCAAGCGCAAGTAAACGAGATTTCCACATGAAACCATGTTATAGCCGTGTTGTAGGTTGTGTATGCCTGCTGGCGGCGTCAGCGGCGATGATTACGGGGTGCGGTGACGGGCCCGCCTCCGGAGAGAAGACGGCCCCGGCCGCGGCGCCGCCACCCGGCGAAGCGGCGCCCGTAACGGCCGACGGCCTGGCCTCCCTGCTGGCTGCTTCCAAAGGCAAGGTGACCGTGGTCAATTTCTGGGCCATCTGGTGTCCGCCCTGTGTTGCGGAGCTACCGGAACTGGCGAAATTTTATAGTGAGCATTCCGGGGATTCCGTGGCGTTTCATGCGATCTCTCTGGATGGCGTGGAGGGCATAGAAACCGTTATCACGCCTTTTTTAAAGGCCAAAACGGTTCCGTTCCCCGTTCATGTACTGGCAGACCGCGATATAGAGGCGGTTTCCAAGGCCGTAAACGCGGAAATCAGTGGCGCCCTTCCGGCCACCTTGATCTATAACCGTCAAGGGGACCTGGTCAAGTCGTGGGAGGGTGGCATCACTTTGGAAGAACTGAACCAGATAGTAAAGCCCTTATTGTAATCCCCATGCTTTTCCCCGGGCGCCTGCTCTGAAAATAAGTTTGGAACGCCGGGACTCCCGGCGAATCCGCCTCGGCGGATGAGCCGGGTCTATTCCCGCCTGCCGAATGGCTTCCTTTCCATTGTTTACGGGGGAGGCGAGGCTGTGTGATGAACGGTCCCGGCTGCGGATATACTGTGTGCCGGGACCTTTTTTCGTTCCGCCCGTTTGCATACCGGGAATTAAATTGTTACACTAATTCCGGAACGATGGGGAAAAGCGAAGATGCGATAGCAGGAATGCCTTATGCCCTGCCGGAATCCCTGCGGAAGAACGGAAGCCTATACGGCCGGGCGGCGCCATACAATAGGGTTTGCGCGATGCTGGAATTGGAGTTTATACAAACATTCCTGAAAAATAATCGGGACTATGTGCTTGAAAAATACCGGGACAAGACAAACCTGACGGTTACCAATAAACAGGGCGATCCGAACAACCTGCTTACGGAAGTGGATTTAACCATCCAGAAGCGCTTTGTTGACGCCGTTCGGGGCACGTTTCCGGCGGATCTCATTGTCGGCGAAGAAAGCGGGCTGGACAGGGGGCCGGACGATCTCAATCAACGAATCTGGGTCATCGACCCCATTGACGGCACCTACAATTTTATGCGAGGCCTGAACCCGGCCTTTGCCATCAGCATCGCTTTTGTGGAAGAGGGCTTCGCACGGGCCGCCGGAGTGTTGCTGCCGCTTCAGGGAACCCGTTTCTTTGCGGAGGCCGGACAGGGCGCCACCTGCGACGGCCGCCGCCTGTCGGTTTCAAAGATCCAGCATATGGAGGAGGCCTGTTTTGAAATCGATTTCAGCAACACGGAAACCCGGCGCATGCTCCTGCGGCGAGGCGCGGACGTCTTGAAGAAAGCCGGGCGGGTGCGCAGCCAGGGTTCAGCCGTGGTGGGTATTTGCCAGGTGGCGACGGGCGATGTGGACGCCTATTTACATATGGGCCTGCAGCCGTGGGATTATGCCGCAGCCCAATTGATTGCCGAAGAAGCCGGCGCCCTGGCAACGCGCCTGGACGGCAAGGCACTCCGGATATTCGACAACAAAAAAGGCGTGCTGATTACCAACGGCGCCATTCACAGGGCGGCCTTGTCCCTGGTAACCTCCTGATAGCGGGAAAGATAAAAGGCTGCCTGACGCGGGAACGCCCATGTGCGAGGCAACGCTGTCGCCGGTGTTCGTAAGACGCCATGAACCCTATTTTTGTCTGGAAGCCGGCACCAGCACAAAAGAAAGGACACGCATTAAAGATGGATATCCTGCAGGAATATTTTAAAGGGGACAATCTGGCCGCCGCCTTGAATATGAAGATTGAACAGGTCGAACCCGGAAGGGCCGTGGTGTCGATGCCAGTCTCCGCTATCCATATGAACGGCATGGGCGCGGTGCACGGGGGGGCTATTTTTTCCCTGGCGGATTTCTGTTTCGCCGTGGCGTCCAATTCTCACGGCCGGGCGGCCATGGCCATCAATTGCTCCATCTCTTTTTTCAAGGGCATCAAATCCGGCACCTTGACGGCGACCGCCCATGAACAGTATCTCGGGAACCGCATCGCCGGGTATCTCATGGAAGTCACGGATGAGAAAGGCGCTTTGGTTGCCAGCATGCAGGCGCAGGTTTATCGGACCCAGGAAACAATCGAGTCCATTCTGGCCACACGCGACGGAGAAGCGGACGGGGACAACAAATAAACATCTCCCGGTTCCGACAGTCGCGTCAGGTGTCCGTTTCCTGCAGAAAGCGACGGAATATCTCGGCGAACCGTTCCGGATCTTCCTCGTGGGCACAATGGCCGCAGTCCTGGATTACCTCATGACGGACACGGGGTAAAAGGGCCGCCATGGAGGCCGCGATGGCGCAGAATTTCGAATCCTCCCCGCCCGTAATGAGCAAAACAGGTATTTTTACAGAGGACAGCTGTTCCCACAAACTCGGCTGTAACCCGGTTCCAAGTCCGCGCAATGAAGCAGCCAGTGCCCGGGGATTAGTGTGAAGCCTGCGCGCAATGCGTTCTTCCAGAAGCGCGGGCCGGTTCCGAAGCGCGCCGAAGAGCGGCTGTTCGTACCACGCGCGCAGGAATTCACGAAAGTCGGGCCCGTCTTGAGATATCCGCGACAATTTCAGGGCGCGTTCTTCGTCCTGCCGTCGCCGTTCAAGACGCGCTTCCGGATCGGCAATGCCGGGGGACGCCGATTCCAGCATCAGGCGGGTAAACCGTTCCGGGTATTGTACCGCCAGATACAGCGCCACACGGCCGCCCATGGAATAGCCCGCAAGCGTGCAGGTTTCAACACCCAGGTCATCAAGCCCCCGTACAAGTATCGCGGCGGTTTCTTCCATGTTCGCGCCGGCGTTTTCGGATTCGCTTGCAGCCGCGCCATGGCCGGGAAGATCGGGGCATAAGCACCGGTATGCCGGGCCCAGGATACGCGCCACCGGGGCCCAGTCCATGCCGCTGCCCATGAAGCCATGCAGCAGCAACACGACCGGTGCGTTGGCCGGAGCGGGCCCGAATTCATGCCAGTGATGTGGAGTAGTCAAGGAAAGACCTGGTCTGGTTCAAGAATCCAACAACAACACGTCCTTCCGGTTTTTCGCGGTGGAAAAAGGATGTGTAGGGGAGCGGGGGCCAAGCCGCGAAAAGACCGGAATCCAGTTTTTCAAACCGTAGATGCGGGACTGCCCGCAGTTGCACTATTTTTCGAGATGGAAACATGGCATTTATCGCAGCAGTCAAAACCGGCATCCCGAACTTGTTTCTTGCGCACGAAACCCAGAAAGGACAGGTAGACCCGATTAAAAACGGTGTCCGTGCTAGTTTCCTTTCGGGGAGATCCTTGAAATGACCTCCGCAACTTCCTGCCGTTCCGCATCGGTCTTGCACAGTCCCTCAATAACGGTCAGACGCTCCCGTTGTTGCTCGGGCTCTTTAAAAGAGCGCCGCACATGAGCGATGTATTGTTTCAACGCCATAAGGCGCAGGGAAGCCTCCTCCAGGCGCTGCCACAGTGCCAGCACGGCTTCTCCGCCCTCCGGGCCTTGCCAGCCGGAAAGCGTTTCCAGCAGGGCCCTGGCCTGATCTTCCTGTGGCGCAGCGGCAAACATGATTATTTCCGCCGCGTCCTGAAGGGCTTTCAGGGCGGCCGGCGTGCCCAGGGTCCCCAGCGTTTTCAACAGGCGCACGGCATCCTCCCCGGAAGCGCCGGCCAGGCGCGTTGTTGCCTGTGTCACGGCCTCTTCTTCGAGCTGCAGGCGTATCGCCAGCCCGGCGAGGGCGGTACGCGCCACCTCTGCGCCGGATTCGCCGGCTGCCGCCAGTTGGTATTGGTACAACCCGGCCAGGTCGCCGGGTTCACCCACCGCGGCAAGGGCGCCACACGCCGCCCGGCGCACCCCGTCGTCCGGGTCGTTCATGAGTGCAATGGCAACCTCCCTGAAAGCGGTTGCCTGGCGCTCGCGAATAATTTCCAGGTACAGGACCTTTTCAGCGGGCGTATAGGCGCCGGGGTCCGCGGGCCGGTTCAGCATTTCCTGTTGCATGGCCGCTTCCAGGCCGGGCAACCGCAAAAACGCGGCTTTAACCGCCTGCCTCTCGCTGTCGGATTCGGCCCGCGCCAGGGCGTCCATGAGCGGGCCCGCCAGTGCGGGATCCGAACGCCGGGTGACTGCGTCATACGCCGCCAGCCGGACTTCCTCCACGGGATGCTTCAGGGCATCCCGCACCGCCTGCCGCGCCGCGGGGTCATCTCGTTTCCCCAGCAGGACAACCACCTGCGGGCGGACGTTCTCATTGAATTCTTCCAGGCGCGCCGACAGGGCGCTTGAAACCTCTTCACCGGCAAGACCGCCCACGAGTCGCAGCGCCGCGCCCGCATAGGCGCGGTGGGGAGACTGAACGGCCTGCAACAGTTCGGGCAACGCGTCCATCCCGGCCACGCGCGCCAGGGTTTGGAGGACCATGGCCGCGTAGTGAGGTTTCAACTCCTTCTGCAGCGACTCCCGGCACAAGGCGGCGATACGCTGGTGGTCTTCCACGGATTCGGGAAGGGCCATGGCCGCCAGTAATTCTGCGCTCAGCCCGGTTTCCTCCGGACTGTAGTAGGGCTGGGCGTTCAAACCCAGCAGGGCGTTCTGAATGCTGGCGCTTTTGTCGGGGCCATCCGGACAATCTACCAGCAATATGGAGGCCAGGCCCTGAAGCCCTCCAAGGGAGGCAATGCACCGCACCGCATCGTCATACACATCCGGGTCGCACACGTAAGGCTCCAGCACGCGGATGGTGGTATTGTCACCGCAAAAACGAAGTTGTTCCATGAAAAAACGCCGCACGTCAGGATGCCCGGCGCGGTTCAACGCCACCTCGAAGATTCGTGTAACGCGTACGCGATGCGTTTCCCGTCCGGGACCGACAACATGTTTGGCCAAGCCGTACAGGGCAAACCGCGCGCCGGCGTCGGGTGTGTCTTCCGGCGGGCCGATCCGATCGCATAAGGCGAAGATCAGCGCGTCCCCTTCCGCCAGTACCTGGTTGAACAGGGCGTCCGCCGCCGCGCCGTTTTCCGGGGGCATGGCCGCGCATAGATCTTCCACAGTCAGGGCGAAAGCGTTCACCGCCCCTGGCAAGCAACAGAACGCGGCCGCAAGTAAGAGTGAGATCAAAGCGGACGAGATTCTCATGGAAAGGCATCTCCCTTCTGGTGTGCGGTTCGTAAGGATTTAGATATGCCACGGGCTGCGCATGGGCTGGTAGGCCAGGCGATTGGCCGCATCGTCACCGGGGAATTCTTCCCGTTCAGGGTCGTAACGCAAGTCGCGGCCGAGGCGTACCGCGATGACGCCCAGATTCACCAGTGTGCACGAGCGGTGGCCGTTGGCCTCGTTGAGCGGAAATTTCCGGCGTGTCCGCACCGCCTGGTAAAAATCGGTTTCCTGGGGATCCGGTTCGGGAAGGGATGCGAGGCGTTTCTCAAAATCCGGGATATCGCAACGCAGCCCCTTGTACAGGTTCCCCTCAGGACCCGCGATATACGGAACATCATCGCCGGTAGTCTCGGCATCCAGCACGATTTTGCAGCCGTCGGCGTAGGTCATCTCTATGCGGCGCCAGGAACTGGCCGCGTCCGGATGCTGGAGGGGCGCATCCACGCTGACAGCCACGGGACTGGTATCGTCCTTCTCCAGCAAATACTGCACCGGGTCCAGGTAGTGCTGGCCCATGTCGCCCAGGCCGCCGCCGTCATAATCCCAATAGCCGCGAAAGGTCCCGTGCACCCGGTGGGTATGGTAGGGTTTGTACGGGGCAGGCCCCAGCCAGAAATTATAGTCCAATTCCGCGGGTACCGGTTCCGGAACCAGGTCGGTGCGCCCGCTCCACTGAAATTTCCAGTCGAAGCCCGTGGCCGGTCCCACAGTCACGGTAAGGGGCCAGCCGAGCAGGCGGTTTTCCACTACCTTCTTGATAGGCTGCACGGGGGTGCCGAACCCATAAAAACTGTCCCGGAACCGGAACCAGGTGTTCAGCCGGAACATGGCCCCGTGGCGCTGGACCGTTTCGAGCACGCGCCGCCCTTCGCCAATCGTACGGGTCATGGGCTTTTCACACCAAACGTCCTTGCCCGCCTTGGCCGCTTCCGCGCTGATGATGCCGTGCCAATGGGGCGGCGTGGCAATATGCACAACGTCGATATCCTCCCGCGCCAGCACCTCGCGGAAATCACGGTGCCCGGTCACGCCCGCTTCGAGACGGGACAAGGCCTGTTCCAGGTGTTTCTGATCCACGTCACAAATGGCAACGGTGCGGGCGCCGGTATAGCCCAAATGGCCCTGGCCCATGCCGCCCACCCCGACCACGGCGCGGGTGATTTCTTCACTGGGCGCGGTGAACAGGGCGCCGCCCAGCACGTGGCGGGGCACAATAGAAAAAGCAAGCGCTCCTTTGCCTGCGCTTTTCAAGAAATCGCGGCGCGAAGAAAGCGGGACTGTACGCATGCGTTTCTCCCTTCCAAAGAATTACAAACGGCTCAGGCCTTCGGCGCTTCATCGGAAGGCGTATCTTTTGGCTCTTTCTTTTCATCGCCTAACGCGGATTTGAATTCAGATATGGCGGTGCCCAGCGATTTGCCCACCCCGGCAAGCTTGCCGCCGCCGAACAATACGAGGACAATCGCGAAAATTATGAGCAGTTCTCCGAGTCCTGGAGCCCACATAACACGTTACTCCTTACATTGGTTGAAAAAAAGTGATTTCGGGTCCATCTTGATTGTGTTCACATCTTGTGTACCGATGCACATAACCCGGAATCACACAACGTAACAGTATAGTCTTTTACATCCGTTTCTTACAAGTTTTGTGGAGTGTAAGTCAGACCGCGGTCCTATAATAGACTCGTAAAAGGGTAAAACGGTTTTATGACCCGGTGCTGTACCGGCGGACTGGACCGGACGTCCTGAGCAAAGCGGCGTTTACACAAACCTGTCGCCGTCGCTTACATCTTCCACAGGGTTGCGCCGGGCGGATCGTCCGCACTTAAAGAGGGCCATTCCGTGAAGGTAACCACCAGGTTGGGGCCATCGACCAGCCTTACAACCACGTTGGTTTTCTCTTCTTCCTCCGGCCAGACCACACCGGTACCGGCAGCCACATCCAGTTTGCCGCATACCCCTTTTTTCAAGTCCTCGTAGGTCGCGTAATAACTGCCAAACCCGGGAAAGGATTCATAAACGTAATTTCCGATTTTCCCGGTAAAGACACCGTTCGCGTCCATTTGGATGTCAAGGTAGATTCCCCGGTTCCGGCTCAAGGTGCCGGTGGTTTCTTTTGACTTCCAGTGTTCGGTCGGGCCTTCGGGGATATAACTTTCCTCCTCCTCCTCTTCCACTTCACCCTCCCCGGCAGGATTACATCCTCCCAACGCTTCTTGCAGCGGCATCAAAAATGTGTCCTTGGGCTGCGAACATCCCGACAGCAGGCCCAGCGTCCCGATAAAAGCAACTGTCGCAATGTACCTGAAAAAAATCCCGTACCGTTGCATTGTACTTATTTCCTTCTGTTGTTTGGCCAGCCTGCTTCGAGTGAAAATCACCCCGCCCCGGACGCGCAAGAATCCTGAACCCGGATTTCTACGTTCCCGGCGTCTCGAAACGGGGAATATCATTCGCCAGCAGAGGTCGGCACCTCACTGAATGTCACAGTCTAGCACTACACATCATCATAAGCATACATGTCTTCGCTATTTATTGTCAATATGGGCAGCAGTGATTCTTTATTTTCCGGCATTATTTTCATGTATTTTCAGTTGAGGTAAGCAATGAAGCCCAGTGCAGGCATCGCTCCTAATACAGGTCCGGGCCATGTTCGCAATACCGATTCCACCTGATTCAAGAACTCTCTTTCGATTTGATATACTCTCCTCTCGTAGAAGCAACAGTGCCGGAGGGCCGTTTATCGGAACGCCGTTCCCCTTTTCGTCCGTTCCTGATGCTTTGTTCCGGAACCTAAACCCAGTGGAGAAACTGATCTTGACAACTTCACAAACGCCCCAACGCTGGACCTCCGGGCTGACGGGCTATCATTATCTGGTGCTTGCGGTTGCCTGCTTTGGATGGTTTTTCGACACCATGGACCAGTGGCTGTATGTACAGGCGAAACAGCCGGCAATGATTGAACTGCTGGGGTTCAAAGGGATCAGCCCCCTGAGTGTGGAACAGGGCGGCCTGGTACGGTATTGGGTGGGCTTGGCGCAAATGTGGATGATCATCGGATGGGCTACGGGAGGGCTGTTCTTCGGGATGATTGGCGACCGGCTCGGCCGCACCAAAACCATGGCGGTTACCATTTTCCTGTACGCGGCATTTACAGGTTTGAGCGGCCTTACGCAAACCCCGTTTCAATTTGTACTGCTCCGTTTTCTGACCGGGCTGGGCATTGGCGGCGAATTTGCGGCGGGTGCGGCCCTGGTGGCGGAAACCTTTCCCGCTTATGCCCGCGCGACCGCATTGGGCATTGTGCAGGCGGTTTCGGCCTTGGGCAATGTGCTGGCGGGAATCATTTATTTTGTTGTCGGCGCCAATCCCGACCTGGGTTGGCGATACGTAATGTATATTGGCATGGCGCCCGTATTCCTGATTGTGATTATTGTTCTGTTCATTCATGAACCGGACGCGTGGAAGGAGAGCCGGGCCAAAGCCAAAGCGGGCACAGGACAATTGGGCAGTATTTTAGGCTTGTTTTCCACTCCCGAATTGCGGCGCAACACCATCATCGGCTTGCTGCTGGGCACGGTCGGCGTCATCGGATTCTGGGGCATCGGCACCTGGTCCGCGGAACTCGTGCGCAACGTGTTGAATCCGGACAACCTGCCCGAACTGGCCGCGGACACGGATCGCAAGATGAGCTTGTGCATCATGGCCCAGAACTTCGGCGGCTTTTTCGGGGTCATGGGCTTTTCCTATATCGCACAGCGCTTCGGGCGGCGCCCTGCCTTCCTCATCTCGCTTATCTGCTGTGCCGTTGTGGTTCCGGCAACGTTCCATTTCGCCACCTCATTCCTCGCCGCCCTGGTGCTTTTCCCGATCATGGGACTATTCCTGTTGACCATCTTCGGCGGGTATGCCATCTATTTTCCCGAACTGTTTCCCACACGCCTGCGCGCCACGGGCACAGGCTTTTGCTACAACGTGTCCCGGTACCTGGCGGCGGCCGCACCGTTTCTCTTCGGCCAGCTCAGCGCCTCCTATGGCATTCAAATGGCCGCGCTTTTCGTGTCGTCCTTCTTCATCCTGGGCATATTAATACTGCCCTTCGCACCGGAAACCAAGGGGAAACCGCTGCCGGAATAAATGGCCTAACGGCCCTTCAAATGGTGAGAAGATCATAAGCCAAAGGACTCAAGGGACATAAAGGACACGCCTGTCGGCCATACGTTTTACGGTCCTTCTTGTCCTGTATGTCCCTTGAGTCCTTTTCTTTGATACGTCCAGTTCCTGTTTGTCCGCCTCCCACTGCGTGTCCCGCCCCGGCTGTGTTATAATCGCGGGCAATCAGCAGCCAAGGAAAAGAAAGGATTTCGTCATGCTTTCACGCCGCGCTTTCCTTAAGCATGCAGGTGCCGCGGCTGTGGCCACCACCCTGGCCGCCACGCACCCTGCTCACGCGCAACAGCGCCCGAATATTCTTTGGATCTACAGCGACGACCACGCCCAGAACGCCATCAGCGCCTATGGCGGACGGCTGGCCTCTGCGGCGCCGACGCCAAATATTGACCGTATCGCCCGGGAAGGTGTCCTTTTCCGCAACAGTTTTGTCACAAACGCCATCTGCGGCCCCTGCCGCGCGGTGGTGCTCACCGGCCTGCACAGTCATCTCAACGGGTTCCGGGACAACAGTTGCCGCTTCGACGGCAGTCAGGAAACCTTCCCAAAACTGCTGCGGCAGAACGGGTATCAGACGGCCCTCTTCGGCAAATGGCACCTGGTCAGCGACCCCACCGGTTTTGACGCTTGGGCAGTGCTGCCCGGCCAGGGCGATTATTATAATCCCGATTTTATCACCCCCGCCGGCAAGGAACGGGTAGAGGGGTATGTAACGGACATTATCACCACTAAGGCCCTGCACTGGCTGCAACATGACCGGGATGGGGACAAGCCGTTCATGCTGATGGTACAGCACAAGGCGTCACACCGGGAATGGCTGCCCGGCCCCGATCACCTGTCCAGATACGAAGAGGTGACGTTTCCCGAACCGGAGACCCTATTCGACGACTATGGCGGACGTGGCACGGCCGCCCGCGAGCAGGACATGACCATTGCCAAAACCATGCGACTCGGTCCCGACCTCAAGTTATGGGGGGAAGAGGACCGGGACACGCCGCCCTGGAAAACCTTTTTCGGCAGGATGAATGATGAACAGCGTGAAGCCTGGGAGGCCGCCTATCAGGCGCGCAACGAGACTTTCCGTACGGCCAACCTGCAAGGCGACGACCTCGTCCGCTTCAAATATCAGTGTTACATGAAGGACTATCTACGCTGTATCGCCTCCGTGGATGACAACGTGGGGCGCGTGCTGGACTATCTTGAAAAAACAGGCCTGGACAAGAACACCGTGGTCTTCTATTCTTCAGACCAGAGTTTCTATCTCGGCGAGCACGGCTGGTTCGACAAGCGCTTTATTTACGAGGAATCGCTGCGCACGCCCCTGGTGGCGCGCTGGCCCGGCGTCATCCCGCCCGGTACGGAAATTACGCCTATGGTGCAGAATCTCGACTGCGCGGAAACCTTTCTGGATATTGCGGGGGTTCCCATCCCGGACCAGATGCAGGGCCTCAGTATGTTGCCCCTGATGCAGGGGACGCAACCGGAGACCTGGCGCACCTCCATTTACTACCATTATTACGAAGGCGAAGGGAAGGTACATAATGTGTACAAGCACTACGGCGTGCGCACGGAACGATACAAGCTGGCCTTCTTCTACACGTTGAACGAATGGGAATTCTACGACCTGGAAAAAGACCCCCATGAAATGAAGAATGCCTATGCCGCCCCGGACTACGCGGACCAGGTCCGGGAATTGAAAGCGGAACTGGCGCGCCTGCGTGAACTCTATAAGGTTCCCGAAGACGATGCATGAGTAAGTAACTGTCCGACATGTCGGGCGAATAACGATGGAGAAAAGCACAAGCAATGAAAAACATCTCTGTAAATCGCCGTGCCTTCATGGGCACACTCGCGGCAGGGCTGTGCGCAATAAACAGCACCAGGGCCGAAGACGGCACCCGAAACATAGCCACGTTTGTCTGTGATGTGACACCACCGGTCGGCACGCCCATCTATTCCAGCCTGAAACCCTTGGAGGTTGTGGAGCACTCCCTGCTGGCCAAGGGGATTATTCTTGAGGACGCCGGCGGCCGGTCCGTGTTGTGCGCCATAGACTGGTGCGAACTGTGCAACGGCGTTTACGACCTCTACCGCCAACGCATCGCCGAAGCGGCGGGAACCACCATGGACCGGGTGGCCGTACAGACCGTGCACCAGCACACGGCGCCCATGGCCGATTCCGATGCCGTCCGCCTGCTGGAAGGGGTGGAACAACCACCTCTCGTCCCGTCCATTGCTTCCTTCGAGGAACCGGCCGCTGCCATTGCGGCCGCGGTGCGCGAAGCCGCCGGGCGCCTGCAACCTTATGACCGCATCGGTACCAGCCAGGCCCGGGTCGAGCGCGTCGCCTCGAACCGGCGCGTGCCCATTAGCGACGGCAAAGTGGGTTTCCGCGCCAGTTCCTGCAGGGAGCCCGAACTCATCGCCAAACCCGAAGGACTGATAGACCCCTTCCTCAAGACGGTCACCTTCGCCCTGGGTGAAACCCCCATCGCGCGGCTCCATTACTACGCCACCCACCCGCAAAGTTTTTACGGCGACCCCCGCGCCAGCTATGATTTTGTAGGCATGGCCCGGGAGCGCCTCGAAAAGGAAGAAGGCGTCGCCCAGATTTATTTTACGGGCTGTTCCGGCGATATCGCCTGCGGCAAGTATAACGATGCCTCGAAAGAGGCACGGCAGGGTCTGTATGAACGCCTCTACGCCGCCATGAACGCCTCCGCAGCGGCCACGAAATACGCACCCGCCGAAGATGCCGCCTGGCGTTCCGCACCCTTGCGCCTGGCGGTGCGCGATGATGCGCAATACAGTGTGCAGGGGTCGGACGGCGCCATGCGTGATAGCGCAAAAACACCGCTGGAACGTCTCTGTGCGGCCATGTTCCTCGCCTGGGCACAGCGCGTCGAAAGGCCCATCGACCTGACCATGCTGCGCCTGGGCAACATTGCCCTTGTGCATCTGCCCGGCGAGCCCATGATTGAGTTTCAACGGTATGCCCAGGAACTGCTGCCGGAGGCATTTGTGGCGGTGGCCGGCTACGGCGATTGCGGCCCTGCCTACATCTGCCCGGACCGGGTGTATCAAGAAGGCGGTTACGAGGCTACAGCCTCGCACAGCGCCCCCGGCGCGGAAACCCTTTTCCGTGACACCATAAAAACCCTCATGACCACATGAACTGAAATCAGCGGTTCTTATTTCTTAATTCTCAATTCAGGGACCTCCTGTTGCCTCACGGAAAAATCTACTCGAAACGGTATTCGTTGCCTCACGGAAAAATCTACTCGAAGTGGTTTTCGTTGCCTCATTTAAAAATCTACTCGACTTAATGATTGTGTTTTCGCTATGTTGCATTATCGGATAAACGTTCACTATGCTTTTACCGCCCCGGCCGCGGAGGATAGGGCAACGCTGGCGAGCGACCTGAGCGCCGTGCCGGGGGCCAAGACGAAGGTTGGAGGCGGCAGTTCAGTACTGGTTCTGTCGCCTCCTTCGGATTGGCTGGAAACGCGATAAACGCACCTTCATGCATACTTGTTCGCCTAACCCTTGCGCGATGACTTAAACTGCCGTAATAATTTACTCTGTAGTTTCCTTATGCTTCGGTATAACTGCGCGGGGTTTAATGTATCATACTTTGCCCTGAGAGCTCTTTTTACGTGCTTGCTTACTTGGGGAGAGTCCAGCAGCATTTGATAGGGTGTTTTGGGTTCATGGAAGGTGCGCTTTATCTTCGCGCCGTCCCGTGTTTTTTCTTTGAGTCTCATTGAGGGCATGAAAAAGTTGTTGTACTCACGCAACACTTCGTATAGTTCATTTAGGCTGTCGCATTGCTGTTGAGATTCGAATCGAGCATATCCAACGAAGCGCCTTACAATGGACCAGTTTTTCTGTTCGACAAAACAGGTATCATTCTTTCGGTAAGGCCTGCTGCG